>JBNJEI010000003.1:0-91382 GCA_051745755.1 Fibrobacterota bacterium | reverse complement strand
CCTACTCTTGATATGCGTATAAAACCCGTCTCTCATATATCAGCGCAGGGTTACCATAACAGAGCTGTTTCTGCCGCTCCGGATATCAACGGTTTCCGTGGCTGTTTTGCTGCCCTTTTTAAATTCCAGGGTATGAGTACCGACAGGAAGCGTAATCGCACTTGTATTTGTTCTGCCGATAACCTCTCCATCCTTATAAATATCTGCCATGGGAGGCAGGGAATTAAAAAATATCTCTCCCGTCTTCGGCTGCGCCGGCTCAGGCTCGGGTTCAGGCTCAGGCTCGGGTTCAGGCTCAGGCTCGGGTTCAGAACGTGAGGCACGTTGCTGCCGGAGGGATACATTTAGTGTGGTATCCTCCGCAAAATACTGCAGAGACTCCCGGTGCTCCTCATATCCGTCTTTGCGAAAGACAAGATCAACATCTCCGTATACGGAAGGGTTCTCCCAGGTATAGGGAGTGGTTCCCAATCTCCGGCCCTGAGCATAGACAGTGGCATTTGAAGGACTGCTGCGGATGGTCATCGTATGAGTATCTGTACGTTGCTGCGCACTGCCTGTCCGGCTTCTTTCGGAGCTCCGGCGAATGGGTACGGGGTCTCTCTGTGCTGCAGACCGCCTCTCAGGCTCTGGCTGAGATTCTTCTTCATCTTCCTCCCCCTCTTCCGACTCCTGCGATTCACCCTCTTCATCCTCGTCACCCTCATTATCTTCTTCCGTCGGCTCCACCTCATCATCAGAAACTGAAAGAGGCATATCCTCGGGGTCATCGGGAACTACCTCGTCGGTTCTCTGCCGCCCCTCAATAATATCATGAATATTCTCTTCGCGAAACAGATTATCCCAGTTCAGATACAGATATGCGCCGCCGCCGGCAAAAATTGCGATAATAAGAAACAGTATCACCACCACTGAAACAGGGAGGCCTTTTTTGTTAAACTCGTCAAATTCATCATCGACAAAAAACTCGCCCGTAGCCGGTTTTTCAGGTTCCTCACGAGGCTCTTCCGTATGAACAACCCTGGTGTTTTCAGGTAAAACCTGACGACGTTTCGATGTCGGTGACGGTTCTTTTTGGGGTTCTTTTTCAGGGGCTTTTTCTGATGAAGCCGGAGCAGTGTCCCGGGGTGAAGCAGCAGGTGCTGCTGAAGCGCCGCCCTGTCCGTATGAAGGTGCAGCAACAACATCGGAAATACGCTGTACCTCTTTGTACGACCGGCATACCTTGATAAAATTCTGAACACCGGACTTATTAAGCAACTCAAGCACCTTGCTGTGTGAAGCTATCAGAACAATGCGACCGTCAATATCAAGAATAATTCGATTAAGACGGATAAACCGGTTAATTGAATCGGAGTAGATATAATCCAGGGAGGTTAAGTCAATGGCTATATAGGGATTGCCCGCTCTGACCAATTTTTCAGCATAGGCCCCGAGGGTAACCGCATCTAAAAGCTCATCCTCCTCCAGGCGCGGAACCAACACCTTGAAAACACCGATTTTCTTTACAGATACTTTAATAGCAGCCTCCCTCGTTATAATTACGATGCTTTACAGCACGGGTATATCGATTAATATATATAAAATTATTTTTAAAATAAAAAAATTATGGTTCTGAAAAAAATAAATTCTCCGTGCAGGTCTTACTCAAAACATACAAAAATCACCGTGGTGTGAACTGAACCCCTTCACCGTATCAATCGGATTGTGCAGCAATCCGGCCGATGGCTCTGATATATCCCCGCAGACGCTCCCGCTGTGTTGCAAGGTCTATACCCCGCTCCCGGTAAAACGGATCCGTTGCACAGGCGCGGTACACCATTTCATAAATACTGTCCAGTGCGATCAGGGCATCATGTTCTGAAAAAATCTCTTCCCGCCGTTTTTTTACAGCGGCCGACAGAAAATCAACCTCCTCAAACTGTTCAAAAAGCCCGTTGGAAAAGGATGGAAACCCTTCTTTTGAAGGACTGTAAAATGTTCGGTCCAGATCCCATGGCACAAACTCAAATACTCCGTCCTTGGCCCGGGAAACAAGATTGAAGTTATTCGTTATACCATCAGAATTATTAATAAGCTGTGACACCGCATAATACCCAATGGCATTGTTCAGGTCAAGATAACGCCCTGCCGCAGCCGTATCCTCAATCCCCTTGTCAATACGACGTATAAGAGCATTAATATCATCATATACTTCACACCGGGAGGGATATTTTTTTGAAAAGGACTGCCGCGTATCACCCGCTTGATGGGAGAATCTCCCTCCAAATTCCACCCGATACCTGCTGAAAATGGGCTGATCCCGGTACTGAAAAAACTCATCCCGAATCTGCTCCCGAATAAGATACACTCCAAGATAGGTTGAGTTCAGCACAACAACCACGGGCTCCACATAATGAGTTTCAAATCCTGCGGTTCGAAAAAAATAATGGCTCAGCATTTCACGCATAAAGGACAAATCGTCATACTGTGCCGACAGGGCATATCGCCCACGATCTGTTTTTATTGTGAAAGAAGGCTTGGGTACATGACGGGCGGTATTGCCCTGACGCCGAACATAAATGTCATCTTCCTCCGAAAAGGGAGTCAGGTCACTCCTGTTTTCTGAGTAGGCGATTCTGCCAAAGGACCACTCATTCACCAAAACAGTTGAAAACAGCTCATTGTATGTATTGTCACTTACCTGCAGATGAATCATACGCACGCCGGTATCATTCCAATAGGTATGCTCTTCCGGAGCGAGGAATGTACATCCTGAAAAGAGAAACAGGACAGAAAGGAGTATCATTCCTACCATACCAGCCTCAAGCGGCCGCTGATGCCCGAAAAGGTATGGCGCAAAATTCTGTGATCGGGAGCTGCCGATTCAAAACGAATATCGGCAGCTATAATAAGCTCTGCCGCCGCCGCATCAAAAATCCCCGTAGAAACCCCCGGACGAAACTGCATACTCCGTCGATTTTGTGATATATCCTGCCACTGATACGCCGTTTCAATAATGGGACGTATGCGGGGGACATAGGCAAATGGGGTGATAATACTGTAGGCATAGAGCATGCGGCCGCCTCCGTGAAAGACCCGGCGTTCATTGCCCGCCTGACGGGCTACACGTTCCGCAGCGGGATTTGTCCCTGCCGTTAGTTCAAACTCCCCGTAGTGGCGCTCCTCCTCCCAGGCCAGGGCAGCATCGCCGGTAAAGACCGTGGTGGAGTCAGGGCTATGATTTCCCTGGGTAAACACAAAAGAGCCGGATACCTCACGCCCACTCCGGGGCTCCCACTCAATCCGTGTCACACCGTGGAATCGATAGGAAAGGTCCGCGGCAAACGCATTCCAGAGCGTAACGCGCTTATCACTGCTGCGCTTTCGGTGTGCAAGGCTCAAATCTCTGCCGAGAAGATGATAGGAACGAATCTCCCCGTGAATAATTGACCGGTATCCCAGCAGGCGATCCTTATGAGAACGGCGCTCTTCAAAGGTTGCCCGTTTTTTCATATACCCCGCACGAATTTCGTTGTTTCTGGGAAATAAGAAGCGTGCATCAAAGGTTCCTACATCCACGCCTGCATCATCAATATCATAGCTCAAATCGGTTCGAAGGCGTATATTATCCCGCACCTTCCACTCAACATCAGTGGTAATGGAACCGATTCTGTGCATATCGTAATTATACAGCTGCAATGAATCATGAATTGTGATGGAGCGGTTTTCCACATAATACCCGAGACTTGCCGCTCCGGAAAAATCAACCTCAGCAGACCACAGGAAATTCAGAGCACACAACAGACACAGGCATTTCTTTATCGGCACCGGCGACACTCACAAAAACAGTAAAAATCACCGGTAAAATATATGGAAGATGAAATGAAGCAAAAATAATTTAAAAAAGAGAAAGGAGCCCAAAAGGCCCCTTTCGTCACAGTCAGTTAACTTTAATGTCAATTTCCTTCGGCTTCTTTGCCTCGGTCTTCTTAATTGTCAGAGTTAAAACACCGCTTTTCATTGTGGCATCAATCTTCTCAGGGTCCACATTGTCGGGCAGAAGGAATTCCCGTGAGAAAGATCCAAAACTTCTTTCGGTGTATCGGTATCCTTCTTTTTTGTCGGAGTGCTCATTTTTCCGTTCCCCCGATACACGGAGAACATCCCGTTCGGCAGTAATCGTAACATCCTTTTTGTCCATACCCGGCAGATCAACATGTACATAATAGGCAGAATCATCTTCGGTTATATCCGCCCGTGGACTCATTGCCACATCACTTTCATATCCGGTGTTAAAAAACTCGTCCATAAGTGATGCCATTGGATTTCTTTGAGTAAGTGCTCTCATAACAGACCTCCTTATAATTTACAGGGGTTATCAGAATCTGCGCACTTGTATATAAGCAAAGGGGATGCCAAAAGACGAAACGCCGACACAGACGTTACGGGGCCATGCAAAATCAAACACTGTGTAATACTGAAACACCATAGTGATTCAAAATTGTTCACTCACCACGGTTTTCTTCCAGAAGATAGTCAACATAATCCAGTATCCATTGCGCTTCCTTGCTGCTGGTATACTCCCGCCCGTTGATATAGAAAGTGGGGACAAAGCGAACCTGCAGCCGTTCCGCCTCACGATTAAACTCCTCCATACGATTATCAATTTCCTCACGGTCTTCAGTCATAATATTGGTAAGTGTGGAATACCGCAGCCCCGCATTGGCTGCTGCATTGATAACCACTTCATCCTCCAGACGTTCGGAAACAGCACCGTACTCCTGAAACAGCTCCCAGATTTTGTTCTTTTTTGCCGCTGCAACAAGGGCTTTATCAGCGACGATGTCATTTATCGGTTTTATGGCAAACCGTGCCCGATGGGGATTTTGGGAAATTGCCTCATAGAGAGGGATACCGTAACGCTTGCAATGCGGACAGTTTGATGATATATAGGCTATTATATCAACGGGTGCCGCAGAATCCCCGGCAAAATACTCCGGCATTGAAATGTCGACAGGAGCAGATTCGGGAAAGAATACCTCCTCACGATTTCCGAGTTTATCCATAATATAGTCCTGTTGATACCCGCGAAAGCACTCCCAGGCGGCATAATTTGCAAGCCGCTGTGCATAGTCATGACCTGCTCTGTAAAGCTCCTCCAGAGAACCCTCTTTGCGGGAAAATTCAAACTCGGAAAGTACGGATTCATATACCCGCTGCTGACGAGGTGAGAGGGAGTCCTCATAGGACGGGCTATCAGCACATACTGTACTAAAGGCCCACAGGAACACACTCCATACTGCATATCTCTTCATATATACTCCTTCTAATACTCAAAAAATTCCGGACCACTCCATATCCCCAGGTCCGCAGGGGTTCCCTCCGGTGTCTGAAACGACCGTCCGGGTTTGCCCGCCGATCGTGCCGGAGAATATTGGGATAATCGGTAACGCCGTTCTGATATCGGGGTAAAGGTGATTTCTTCCGGGAGGGGATCAAGGCTTTCTTCCTCTTTACGCCTGCGCAGGGAACGAATGTATTGCTTTTCCGCGGCGGAACCTGCAAAAAGAGGATCCTGAATAAGATTATCAAAGACATCAACGGAATCGCCTGCACTGTTCACATCTGTCAAGACTCCCAGAAGGGGAGGAACCCCGACAAAATTCCGGTCCCCGTTGCGGTACACCAGATTATGCTCAAAGGTAAAGTCACTTACACCGTCACCCCATACTCCCATATGTATATTATTGTAGATAATTGAGTTGAAAACATAAGGATTCGCATTTTCTATGCGTATTGCCGCAACAAAATTATCAGTAAGTACAGACTGAATAATCCTCGGAGCGGCACGATTATCTATGCGCATACCAAGGTTGTTGCTTTGAATAAGGGCGTTTCGTATAAGGGGCATCCCCTGCCGGATATGCAGAGCGCGAACTGCATTGCCGATATGCGTATAGCCGATCTCAACTTCCCGGGATCTCTCCGAATCAATGCGGAATCCTCCCCAGTGCGAATACATATCATCCATATATCTGCCACGGATAATAACAGGATCATCCATGCTCCCCCGACACCGCAGGGCGCCTTCAACGGTTATAAATATATAAAATGAATCCAGACCGGTTTGGGGCGGTACTTCAGAGGAAAGATTTTGAGGAGTCTCCACAATTATCTCCACACCGGGCTCAATAACAAGGCGGCCGGTGCGGGAGATAAGAAGATCATTGGTCACCACATAGGGACTGTTTTCACGGGTCCACCGCTCACTTTCTACAATACGACCGGACACAACGGTTTCACCGCAGACAAAAAGAGTCAGCACCGACAGGGCGGCCAGCCCCTTATGCAGCACACCACACATGCCCATCTTACAAACCCAGCTTTTCCTTCAACACATCGGGCGTAAAGGGCTTCACCATGTATTGATTTGCCCCGGCCTTCAGGGCGGTAATAACCTTTGTCTTCTCCGATTCCGAAGTGCACATAATAATCTTTACATCAGCATAGGCACCGTTTTTTCGCACCTCCTCAAGCATGGTCAATCCATCCATCCTGGGCATATTCCAATCCAGCAGAATGGTGTCCACCGGCATATTCTGAGACAATACCTTCAACCCTTCAACACCGTCCTCTGCTTCAAGCACCGTATCAACACCAAGATTTTTCAGCTGCGTTTTCTGTATTCTCCGCATGGTCGAAGAATCATCAACAAGGAGTATTTTCATATCTTACCGCCTATCTGGTTTTTAGGGCAACCTCAACCGCAAAGGTGCCCAGATCACAGTTGAAGGGAACAACAATGGTGGATACTCCGGAAGGGGCAGCAAGCTCATGAGACCGGCCGATAACCACATTTGGCAGACTGATATCGACCTTGAATTCTGTCAGATACTGTTTTGCATATCCCGCAATAATATTGGCAATTTCACCAATTCCGTCCGTAAGATCTGCTCCGACGATCTTGATCTCTGTACCGAGCAGTTTAGAAACAATTTTCAGGGAAGTCTTTTTTTCAAAACTGATGGAAATTGTCCCCTGGGCCTCTCCGGACAAACCGATAACTCCGGATACATCGTAATGATGTTTTGCATTTTGTTTTACGATGGGCTTTTCCATTTCAGCATCAACACCCACCATGGTTTTGAATGTTTCCTTGGTTGCTTTCAGAAAGGGATTGACGTATGACACATCCATAGTGCAGTCCTTGTTAAATTGTTGTTAATTCAGCAGCTGGTAAGAGTGTATCATAAGAATAAGGCTGCCGCAATAATAATTTAGAGGGTACCGTGCAATACTAACGTAAAATATATTATACCAAACTACAACAGACGAGGAGTAAAAAATTGAAGGAAATACTGAGCATGCTCTTTATCGCCCTGGTACAGGGAATATCTGAATTTATACCCGTTTCCTCATCGGCACATATAATTCTTGCGCAGCACTTTACGGGACTGAGCAGCGATATTGAATCCGATTTTGCCGTCAATATACTGCTCCACCTGGGAACCTTTGTTGCCGTCATATATGTGTACAGAGATATCATCCTTGAACTTATCAAAAACCTGTTCTCCAAAAATACAATTGTGCGCAACGAAGCTCTCAGCTATATTATTTATATCTTTGTAGCCTCCATTCCCGTAGGAATTGCGGGGGTGGGCTTTTCAGATTATTTCAAAACAGCCTTCGCGGATCCGCAATTTGCCTCAGCCATGCTTCTTGTAACCGCCGTCATACTTGCCTATTCGGGGTACGCCAGGGAAAAAGACACTGGCGAAATCACTCTCAAAACCGCCGTGCTTGTCGGGATATTTCAGGTCTGCGCACTTTTTCCCGGAATATCCCGCAGCGGAATAACCATTACCACCGCCCTTCTGCTTGGTATCAGCCGGGAGCGGGCGGGCCGATTTTCCTTTATGATTTTTCTCCCCGCTGTGGGAGGGGCAACATTTTTGGAAATTGGAAAAATCACACAAACCAACTATCCAGCAGGTCTCCTGCTTACGGGGTTTCTCACCAGTCTTATCGTGGGCATACTTGCCCTGAAAATTTTATTGCGCTTTGTCAACAGAGGAAAACTCCATCTTTTTTCTCCCTACTGCCTTATTCTGGGAATCACCGGGATTATAATTTTGCGGATTTTATAACCCTGCAGGGCTCTCCATGGGTATTCAGCTCATGTAAGGCAAGGCGGCCGTTCTGCAGCTCAAGAACAGTAAAGGGCAGGGTCAGCCAGGTACCACAATTGGCGTATACCCCCGCCTCATTTTGTATCAGATCAGCACGGTGCAGATGCCCAAGAATCCCTGCAGCACATCCCTGTTTGGAGGTCTTTTCAAATACCAGGGACTGATATACCGTATATTTGTTGTCGCATGCACAGCGCACCCCCTTTTTTCTGCTTACAAAGGCGACTGATTCTGCCAAATATACTGCGGCAGAGAAGGGGAGGAATGTTGTATAGAGTTTTTGCAGCAACGGATTACGCACAATGGCGTATACAATTTTCTTACGCAGGCTGCGGCGCAGCTCATGGCCATGGGCGAGATAGATTTTTTTGCCGTCACAGTTGATGCACGTTTCCTTCTGCACACCGATACCCATACTGTGCAGAAAATCCATGTTCATAAAGTCGTGATTACCTCTGAGATAGGTAACAGACACTCCAGCTGTAACCAAGCCCTTCAACGAAGAAAGAAGCATGCGGTAGTCCCGGCGGAATCGCCCCTTTTTCTCTATCCAGAAATCAAAGAAATCTCCCAGAATATAGAGCTGTACCCCGCGGTTTTTCCTGGAGCAATCCATAAGAAAGGTGCAAAACCCTTGAAAAACTGCCTCCCGTAACGCACCGTCAGCCCCGTCAAAATATGTACCGAAATGCTGATCCGATATAAAATATCTCATAGGGTGCGGGGAAAGGCTTTCCCCGCAGTACTTATTCCCACAGATCCTCCGCTGTATCGAGATCACTGGCAATATCGTTAAAATTGGCATTCTCGTCAAAGCGGTCACCGAAGTTCAGCTCCCGGACATCTTCGTCCTCAGCTTCAAGAAAGAGGTCGTCCTCGGAATCCATATCCCGAAGAACCTCATCTGCATCAAATTCTTCATCCAACATAATGTATTCCTTTCATTACAATGTTTTCGCCTACTCATCTACGTTTGATTAACTGTTAATATTGTTACAAAACACCCGTATGTCAATATTTTTCTGTAATATTATCAGAAACAAATCTTTCCTCCCTGAATCAGGCAAAATTCTCTTTCTTTACAGCATATAATTTTTTCAGGAAATTGCATAAAATTTATAAAAAAAGATCCTGCAGTTCTTTTGTGCGGGCAAAAAAATATATACTTTTGGAGCACAGAATATTTTTGAAGGCAGGCCATATGAAAGAATATGACATTTATCTTTTTGACTGCGACGGAACTCTGATTGACACTTCGGAGCTCATTTACCAGTCGTATGTGGAAACATGCAGAGACTGGAATGCCGCCCCGCCCCGGCGCAGCGATGTGTATGCCCACATCGGCATACCCCTGAGAACGCAGATTGAACGATATCTGGGCCCGCTCTCTGAAGAGGAGTATATGCAGGCACAAAAGCTGTATATGGACTACCAGTATGCCCGGGCGGAAAATGCTCTGAAGATATTTCCGGGAATTGATACGCTCCTGCGCTCCCTGAGAAATGCCGGAAAAAAAACCGCCGTTGTCACCTCACGAAGACGGGAATCTCTTCTCAGATATCTTGCCCTGTTTAACCTGGAGTCCTGTTTTGACGAATTCATCACTCCCGAAGATACAACCACCCATAAGCCTGAACCGGGGCCTGTACTGGAAGCTTTACACAGGTTTGCTGCCGGCACATCTCTTTTTATCGGTGATTCCCTCTTTGATATAGAAAGCGGAAACGGGGCCGGAGTTGACACGGCCTTCGTATCATGGAGCAAAAGCCCTCTTCCACCGGAGACTATACCCACCTTCACCGTGAAAACCCCACGGGAAATTTTTACTTCAGAGCAGACTCATGAATAAAAACGCATCCTACCCGGCACCTTTTGACGATTTTGAACCCATACTCTGGGAACCGGACAACAAGCTTTTTAAGTCCTTTGATGAAATCTTCACCACCTCACGGGTTCATGGCGTGGAAGGGAGGATTGTCTACCATAATCTCACCGATGAAATAAATGAAGGCCTTCCTTTTCTTGATAAAATCCTTCTTGAATATCGTATGGAACACCGGGGGTATGTTATCTTCTCCCTGCGTGACCTCTTTGAAACCCCCTACAGTTTTTCCGAAGCCGCATACGGAAATATTGCCGGGGAATTGGGAGAACGGATTTCCCGAAGAATTGTCAAGTATTTCCTTAAACATCTCTCCCCCGAAGGAGATACGGGAGGGATATTTGACAAACGGTTCAACCCCAAGAACAAGAACGGCTATATCGTCGCCCATACGCAAAAATATATACTCAAGATTGAAAATTATCCCAATCTGGTCATACTTGAAAAAGACCGAAGGCCGCCCTGGGAATACACCTGTATAAAAGAATTGGACGGACTGTTTGATTACCGGTACAAAAAACACCGCCATATTCTGGTTCTGGAAACAAAACTTGATAAACTGCAGATCAATTGCGAAAAACTGCAGAAAAACCTTTTTGCCCCCCTGGAGCAGCTTATTCCCGATGCCCGTTTTCACTATATTCTTTTTTCCAGTGAAAACGCCCTCTATAAAAAAGTTCAGAAATACAGAATTCTTCGGGAAAAACCCGTGGAAATCTATAAGTATTTGAAAAAACACGGTATCTCAACCATGTTTCTGACATTTAATGAAGAACGGGGCACCTTTGACAAAATGGCCCGGCATCTGATAAATCAATATCATCGCATGGGCCACCGCACGGTTGAATTTGAGGGGCGAATCGTTATGGAGCGGGATAAAATAGCCATATACAATAACGGTGAGGACCCCTTTATTTATCTGGAAAAAGACGCAAAAAGCAACCTGTGGCGGGAAGTTTCCTTTAAATAATTTTTTTCTTGAAATACCGGTATACTATTTTATACTGTCTTTTTCACCCTTATTACGAGAGTGCTGGTAGATATGAATATCCTCTTTGTTTCGTCTGAAGCAGTTCCCTTTGCAAAAACCGGCGGCCTTGCCGATGTGGTCTCAGCCCTTGGAGCAAACCTCAAAAAACGGGGGCACGAAGTACGCATTGTACTGCCCTATTATGGAGAAATAAAGAAAAAAAGTCCCTCCACAGTACCCGTTCTTGAATCCATGTGTGTACACATGGGCCCCGGGGTGGAGTTATGGTGCGGAATAAAAGAAACCCGCGGCACGGGAGATGTGCCCGTATGGCTTGTTGAGCATGACGGATTTTTTAATCGTGAAGGGCTGTACCACGATACTGACTTCAACGATTATTGGGACAATCCCAAACGCTATGGATTCCTTGCCCGTGCAGCTCTACAGGCGGCCATCGACATCAATTTTTCTCCTGACATAATTCATGTCCACGACTGGCAAAGCGCCCTTGTTCCCGCCTATCAGAAAGTGTGGTTCTGGGATAACCCCGTTGTAAAAGATGCCGCCACGGTACTGACCATACATAATGCCCGGTATCAGGGCAATTACGGCGGAGACAATTATCCCTGGCTCGGCTTCGGCCCGGAACATTTCACCCCTGAAAAATTTGAGGATTTCGGCGATATCAATATGCTGAAAGCAGGTATTTATTTTTCCGACGTGGTAAATACCGTCAGCCCCACTCACGCAAGAGAGCTGGTGCAGCCCTATTCTGATTTCGGGATGGAGATTCCGCTTTCAAACAAAAAAGATGATTTTACGGGAATACTCAACGGCGTTGATTATGATGAATGGTGTCCGGAAAACGACCCCTTTATCCCGGCCAACTTTTCCGTTTCAGACCTTTCGGGTAAAACCCAGTGCAAGACCGAACTCCAACGGGAATTCTTTCTTGATGAAAATCCGGATATCCCCCTAATCGGCATTGTGGGAAGAATGGTTGATCAAAAAGGATACCAACTGCTTATCCCCGTTATGGGAGAGCTGTTAAAAAACAATTCGGTTCAGTTTGTCATCCTCGGCAGCGGCGATAAGGGCATGGAGGACTTTTTCGGAGGACTTCCCGCCCGGTTTCCCGGACAGGCCGGTTCCTGGATCGGCTATTCCAATGAAAAGGCCCACCTTATTGAAGCCGGTGCAGACATGTTTTTAATGCCCTCCATTTTTGAACCCTGCGGGCTCAATCAGATTTATTCCCTTAAATACGGCACACTTCCCATTGTCCGCGCTGTGGGCGGGCTTTTTGACACCGTGGACAATTATAATCCCGATACAAAGGAGGGAACAGGGTTTAAGTTCTGGGATGCCACACCGCAGGCCGTACTCGGCACAATTGAATGGGCTTTGGATACGTGGTATACACACCCGGAGGATTTTGCACATCTGAGAAAAAATGCCATGGAGAAGGATTTTTCCTGGGACATAGCCACAAACAATTATCTTGAGCTTTATGCCCGCGCACAGAACCGAAAAACCGCCTATAACGCCCGCTTCAAATAGGACTATTTTCCGATACAGAAACTCCCGAAAATGGTATTTAAAACCTCTTCGGGAGATGTTTTTCCGTATATATTCTCCAGATAGGTCAAAACATTGCGCAGATATTCAGCCTGAATATCAAGGGTGTCGGCAGGAGTAACCCGTTCTATCTCTGCAAGAATTTTGCGAATCAGGGCCTCCTCGCGATCGCTGCCGATAACGGTTTCATACTCCGCAGCGGAAAACCGCTCGGCAATAAGCTCTTCCAAAGCCTGCAGGAGAGCATCAACGCCTTCTTTTGACTGCGCCGATACGGCATACACAGGAATGTCCATGCCACTCAGAAAACGATATGCCTCATCGCTGTCCGCACGGTCGGATTTGTTGACGATTCCCATAACCATGGTATCCCTGTGACTCACCAGTGAGAGATCTTCCCGGTGCAGACCGCTGTCATTGGAGACAACCCACAATACAACGGGGCTTTTCTCCAGGGCAGCGCGGGTTTTTTCTATACCCATGCGTTCTATATCATCACCGGGAACATCGTTTAACCCCGCCGTATCCACCAGGCGTACCGGAACTCCTCCCAAAAGACGGGTTTCCGTAATAACATCCCGAGTGGTACCGGCCTTTTGATTGGTCAGGGCGCGATCGTAATTTAAAAGGGCATTAAAAAGGGAGGATTTCCCTGCATTTGTTCGCCCGGCCAGGCAAATATCCACCCCGGTATCAACCTCCTTAAGGCGTGCCCGTTTATGAAGCTCTGCAGTAAATTCATTTCTGATTTTCCCTATCATTTCTTCGATACGGCGGTTCAGCACCATTTCATCGCCAATATCATCGGTATCGCTGAATTCAATCTCTGTTTCAAGATCAACCAAAAGTGCCTGAATATTTTCCTTAAGAGAATTGAAAAAATGCCGCTCCCGCCCCAGATAATGGGAGACTGCATTTTTATGGGAGGCTATACTCTGTGCATGAATGAGCCGGTTTATTGACTCAGCCTTCTTTAAATCCAGTTTTCCGTTTAAAAACGCACGGCGGCTAAATTCCCCCGCGTCGGCATAGCGGGTATCCCGGGACAGGAGTACGGAAATAATACGCTCAACCACCGTATGACCGCCATGGCAGATAATTTCCACCATATCCTCACCGGTAAATGACGCCGGCGCCGTAAATTTTATGGCTGTCACCTCATCTACCACCTCTTCTGTATCACGGAAGAGATACCGCTTGAGAGTAAAGGGGGCAGCATCCCGAAATTTCATATTTTCTTCGATACGATCAGAAAATATCCCGTGGGAATCTCTCCCTGAGAGACGAATAACGGCAAGGGCCGAATTACCCCGCGGGGTTGCCAGGGCAACAATTGTATCAGCATAGTACATAGGCAGCCTTTACTTTTAGAATTTTACCTAAATATACGTTATAGTCTTTCAGCTCCATACCTGTCCCGTCAGTTTTCTTCCCCGGAATTTTTTCATGGTACCTACTCCTCTTGGCACATCCTGTGTGCATCATTTCTCCATTATCAAACAGTACGAACACACAGAACTTCCTGAAAACAGCCATCTATTTTTCTACTGAAATGCCGAAGAGGCGTTTTCATCCCCTCCTATTGCTGTTCCATTCTTGGTTTTTAACAAAACCCGCCGCAAAAGTCCTGCTTATGATGTCCATATGTGTCATCCTTTATTTATTAAGCTACACCATGTTACAAAGGCATTTCTCTGTCAGCGGTAATGTGGCAATTATTTTCTGCATTTATTTTCTCTCCCTCTAACAAAAACCAAATATATACTGTAATACTTCTGTGTTTGCATGTTCAAATACAGGAGCTATCATAATATATCATTTTATCAAGGAGTGTTTATGAAACACAACGTTTTGGCTGTAGCGGCCCTGCTTCTTTTTATTTCACTGCAAACAGCCGGTGCTGCTGATTTGTCTATTCTCCCCAAAGCCGGCATTTCCCTGGGAAATATCTGGGGGGACGACGCTGATGATCTTGACGCAGACATGCTGGTTGCACCAATTGGTGGAGCGGCTCTGGAAATTGCCCTCACTGAACAAATGTCCATTCAGCCTGAACTTTTGTACAGTATGAAGGGATTTAAAGTGGAAGAGGAACAGGATTTTATGGGGGAGATAATTGAGTATTCCTCTACTGTAAAGGTTTCCTACCTTGAAATTCCGGTCTATGGTAAATTCAGCTTCACCGCTGAGGGTGTTCAGCCCTTTGTATACGCTGGACCCGCCCTTGGTATTCGCCTGGCAGCCACGCAGGAATGGGAAGCTGGAGATGACGAGGGAGATGATGACATAAAAGATGATACGGCTCCCATCAATTTTGGTATTGCGGGCGGTTTCGGTGTTGCCATTCCTGCCGGTGCGGGAAAAGTTGTTGTTGACGGCGGCTATACTCTTGGCCTGACCGAAATCCACGACACTGACGAAGGCAGTTCCGACATAAAGTCAAACAATATCAACTTTTCTGTGGGATATGCCATTCCCATAGGGAGATAGTGTGTTGCCCCAATCAGAAATTCTGGACATGCCCATACCCCGGGCATGTCTTTTTTAATCCCCACTCATTTCCCACTACGCTCTCACTAATCAGCCATGGTTCATACTCTTTTTACTCCCTTTCAGAGCAGGAAGATATTTTCTGACAATGCTGTTGAGTCACGAAAGAGCATCTTCATAAACGGGAAAATGCCGCCCTTTTTCAGTGTGATTATTCACCGTCATTTCATGGTTGCAGCAAACAGGCAATCTTTGAAACAGCCAACACAGCATGTGTCTAATTTCCCCCATGGACGGTGCACGCCGGGAATGAGGTTCCTGCCGGTTTAGAGTTGTAATTTCTGCAGGACCACTTCAGAATCATGATACAGTGGACAGTCTGAAACCCGTGAATGCCCGGCAGTCGCTCTCTGCAACGAATATTCTGTTTGATCGGCCATATAGTATCTGTTAGGGTGAGATCCATCCGCGTGCGGTTTCATCCCTCATTTAAATATGCGGCGCCACAGAGGTATTCGTTCCAGTTTTATCCGCAAAACATCCTCTGAAAGGGATATGTCAGCAACTGACCACCGTGACATTCGGCGGCATTCACGGCGGGACTCTGCACGATATACATGTAGACGCTCAGGTATTTCTTCTTCCAGGTAATTTTGCACCGCCCCTCCGAAGAGACGACGGATGCGCTCATTATGCACCAGCCTGAGAGAGTCAACACGAATAGCATCCAGAAACAGACCACATTCATCCCGGTTAAAACGGGGCCGACCGCGCAGAGTAAGAACCAGTACATCCTCAATTTCCATACCCATAACAGTGAGATTAAAGTGACTTTCTATATTCCCCCTCAGATATTCATCTTCAAAGGACAGAGATATTTCCGGAGACTTAATCACCCCTTCCACAGAGCCCTGGGAAAATGCTACGGGGAAATGACTATCCACCTCACTGCGAATATGTGTCGTGGAAATATCATAATACCGGGTACATCCCGCTAAAAGAAATACACACCATACGCAGACAATTATCTTCATTGACACCCCGCTTGTTGTTTACCTCAAAAATACATTGGTTGTGTACGGGTGTGTAATTTCAGCGGGGCTTTTTTGTGAGCAGACGTCTGATTCGCGGCCGGTTATACCGTTGAATAAGAATGCAGGGAATATTTGCCCCCACGCCATACAATATATGAGCAATCCATACCTGCGGCGGATTAAAAAGAAAAAAGAAGGGAATACAGAGTATGACAGCCCAATGCACCAGCTCCCCGCGGCAGGTTTCACGATAAAAGGCTTCGAGATATGGTTTGTCGCTGCGGGCAAGGGACTTTTTGGGAACTCCCCGAGAAAACCACCCGGCCCCATCGGGAATACGGGATTTCCAGCCCTTCACCCCCGCAAACCGTAACAGGCGCTCTTCATACGGCACGGGGTAAAATATCCGCCACGTAGTATGTATAAAAGAAGCCGGAAGGATGGTTCCACCATAGGCCATAAGCATATGCAGCAAAAACCACAGCAGTATATTCATTCCGATCAGTACCGGCACGGAAGGTTCAAAAAGCGGCAGCATCATAGCTTAATCCTGCGGCCTTTCCATAAGACAGTTTTAAAAAATGATTTCCGCACTGCAGACCAGAAAAACAGGACAAAAAAGAACAGGCAGTGCAGGGGAATACACAGTATATTCACCGCCCAAAAAGAACCGGCCTGCTTCATGGCAACATAGAAATGAATCCCAATGGCTGCCAGCAGAACCATGTGAAGGATAGAGATATCCTTTCCCACAAAACCCGCAATAAACCCGGTACTGAACAAACCGCCGATCCAGAAAATGGACGGAATAAGATAGTTTTTTTTTGTCATATCCGCACCGGATGAGAATCCCTTGACCCATCCTTCCCACAAATCCGCAAAACCCTCCGGATACATGCGAAAAGTCACAAGATTTTTTCCGCCGTACAACTCCTGCACAAAGCCCATTTCATCCTGAAGGATACGCCCGAGGGCAAAATTTTCCAGCACCCTGTTTTTCACAAGAGTATGTCCACCGAAATCGAGATAGGTTTGGCGATGCATCAGCATAAAGGGACCAAAACTCCCGGATGGATATCTGGAGGCAGGACTGAAGGCCCCTGAACCGGCCATCTGCATAAGGTTAAAGATCAGTGACAGCTGCTCCGGAATTGTTTTTACCCTGTGCCAGGGCAAAACAGAGCGAATTGAGGCGGAAGGTAGCGGCGTTGAAAACAAACGGCTCATGGTATGCGGAAACAGACTGAGGTCGGCATCACAAAAGACAAGGTATTTTCCGCATGCCTGCACTGCCCCCGTGTACAGAGCATAGGTCTTACCCGTCCAGTCCGCCGGTTTGTCTGAAGCCGAAACCACACTCGCCCCAAAGGAGCGGGCAATCTCCGCTGTGGCATCCGTGGAGCCGTCATCCACCACAATCACTTCACGCGGCGGCCGGCTCTGGTTTTTAATGGTGTGCAAAAGGCCGGGAAGGTTTTTTTCTTCGTTTCTCGCCGGTATAATTACGGAACAGTCAATCATCCCTCCCTCTATACCGGAAGGTGGCAGAGAGGGATACCACCACAATACACACACACCCGAAACCAGGGTGATGACCAAAACACACAGAAACACAGTTGACATAATCGCCATAAAACCTTAGTAAAACCGGATCTCCAATCCAGGAGGCACTCTTCCGGAATAAAATTTATGCAAAAATATATATTACGCGCCGCAGCATAACTCCACGCAAAAGAGTCCTGAGAAGCGGCAGATGAATTTTACAAACATTTTTCCAGGCAAATGTTATGGCAGTTATTGTCAAAAAATACCCGTTGACCAGGGGTTTCCTGTTTTTTTATTTGACAGAATGTCTTTTTCGGGGTAGATTAATAGGGATACGTAACCACAAGGAGTTTGTATGAGATTCAAAACAGTATGTGCGGCACTTTTCATCATTGCCTCAGCCGCCACTGCTCAGGATTACCTGTTTCCATCTGTAAACCCTCCCGGCGGATTTACTCCGGAAGAGGTTAATCAGTACATAACAATTATCTGGGATGATAATGCATACTCAGGAAAAACAGGGACTAATTATGAGCCCGAACCACCACCCCTGAAATTTACAGAACAGGGCTGGGTTGGAGGCCGCCGTGTGGAAGGTGACTGGTCAACAGATGGTGTTAACCCCCTCAGTCTTGAAGAAGGGGATATGGGCATGACCTGGGCAGCCTACAGCCTTACAGGATTTGAGGCAGAGCCTGCCATGAACTGGTCTTCCATGGTAGCCTACTCCGGTGGAGATCAGGTACGATATAATGATACAGTCTGGGAAGCAACCGGCTGGGCTCAGGCGGGAGAACCGCCTTTTCTGGACCCGCGCTATCCCGACCAAAACGGCGGTGACTGGGAGCATGTATGGAAATATCTGCGTGTTCTCGGCGATCAAAGCCCGACAAAAACCAATCCGGACGGATCTCAAATAAAATTTACTTTCAACGTCATATCCGGGCTTATGGTTCCCACATGGCCCTCAAACTGGCAGGCACGGGAATCAGACTACGGCTATTATGTTCCCAATGAGGAGTTCTACCCTGAAGGAACCCCTGAAACAGAGCGGCATTCAAAAATCGCCGCATCCTGGGGTCGTGAAATGCCCATATACTCTTCGGAGGCAAAGGAAGAGGTTTTTGTGCAGGGGTATATAAATCAAGCCTACGAGGAAGCACTTCTTCTCGGTCATGAAATCGGCAACCACACCATTGACCATATGGAATCAAACTCCCCTCTTCCCAATGCGGAAGGCGAGCCCATATCTGCCCTCCCTGACGAAGGCGGCATGGCCTATAAGGACGGCTTTTCACGCTGGGGCGGAGACGGTCGAGGCACGCAGAATATTGACACACTCCCCTGGGGAGAGGTTGTGAATCAGGCCGAGCTTTTTGGACAGCGCGAGGGAAACATCTGGCAATATATGGGATGGAGAATCAAAGCCGGTAGTTTTATCAGCAAGGACGCCTGGACCGGAGCGGTCACCATTGGTGAGGAGGAACTCACCAGCAATCTGGATCTTTCTGTTGCCAATGGAAACCTCCACGCTTTCCGCGCTCCCCGGCTTGAAGTAAACTCAAATCTGTATTATGCACTGGGAGAACTGGGCTATCAATACGACTGTGGTCTTCAAGAAGGGTATGAAGGCCATCGGGACGGAACAAATTTCCTCTGGCCCTACACCATGGACAATGGCTCTCCAAATGTTACTTATCAGCGTCTCGTAGGGGTAGATGTGCGTATTGACAGCACCCCGCAAAGTCTCTGGCAGATACCGGTAAATGTATTCATTGTGCCCGAGGAACACCGTGAGGAAGTATGGAACAACCGCAAGCGGATTAATGACAACGCCCTTGACGGCGGCGATATGGGAAACTTCGAGGAGTGGGCTCAAAACGGAAAGATCACCGGATTTGACTTTAACCTGTACGTTATGTGGGGTATGACAAAAGACATCTGGCTTGCCACCATGAAGGATGCGGTTAACAAACGCCTCAACGGCAATAAGGCCCCCATACAATACGGCGCCCATACGGATTATTACACCCCAATCTACGATAATGCCACCCTTCTGAATGACGTAAACGCTCCGTCGTACGGGCTGAACATCACCGAAGGCTGGAATACCTGGGAAGACAGGGTATCAAGTCTTGAGGAGTTTGTTGACTGGTCTATCGATCAGGGGTCATACTTTGTATCCGGCCATGAACTGATCGAACGCCTGAAAGACATGGAAAACAGCCGTCAGTACGGGGATGAAACCGCCCTGTCATCGGCAACCTGGACCTTTTTCAAAAATGAAGACCTGGATGCCTCGTCTGCAGAACAGAATTCCTTCACCGGAAACATTACGAATGCAAAGATCACCACCGGAACAGACGGCGACGGTGAAAATATCGACTATCGCGGGTACTCCTACTATGCCGATGCATCTGTATTTGATGAGCTGGACCACATCTCCTTTGACTACCAGACATCCGCTCCCTTGGCTGTACGCCTAATAACATCCTCCGGGGATAATCGCGAGGTGATTATCAGCCATGTTAACGGTCCGTCTATGAGAAACAGCGGTCCCATTCCGGTTGCTGCCTTTGAGCAGAATCAGTATTCCGACATTGTCGGCTATCAGGAGGAATTAATCGACAACTCCGATATTATCGGTATAGAGATTGAAGTACTCACTGACGGTATGGAGAGCTATGAGCATGAGCTCACTGTGGAAAATTTCACGCTCTACCAGGGAGCGGGAATGACCAATACAATTGACGGGGATGAGACGAATAACCGTCTGAAATCCGTAGCTGTCACATCTTTCCGTGAGGGTAATCTCTCTCTTATGGTGGGAACACAGGGATCCTATTCGGTCTCCCTCGTATCTCCTCAGGGACGGACTATCCAGAGTTTTGACAATACGCATCTTTCAGCGGGGATCAATAATCTCAATTTTGAGCCCGTAGCCCCCGGTGTGTATTTTATCAGGCTTTCCACGGAGAATACAGCCCGGACCGTTCGCGCCCTGGCATTGTAAGCGTACGCCAGAGATAGTGTATAAAAGGACACGGATATCCCGTGTCCTTTTATTGTTGAATGCCCTTCAAAAAAAATAAAACACTGCACATTTCCCTGTAACATTATTATATTATCTGTATCATATTTATTAGTCTGAAAACACATTCATTAGGAGTATTGTATCATGACGCATTCTCTGTATTCCCTTATAACAATTTTACTGTTGCCCGTACTGTTGTTTTCCGCGGAAGAGGCCGGACATTACGCCCGCAGCTCCATTACGCACATGAATACGGTGTTTTTGCTGGATTCCTCCGCCAGGCAGCTCTCGTCGGATCAAACAGACAATATTCCGGCAATAATCCAGAACGAATTAACCATGCCGCGTTTTGACTTTAATCCCATTCCGGAACCTTTAAAAGAAGAGTTTGCCGCGGCAACATCGGGCACCATGACATTTTCACACAACAGAGATAAGGCATTGGAAGAGATTACAGATATTATTACTGCCACGATAGTCCCTCATATTGTTAAGATCGTGGAGCTTAAAAGCGACATGCGCGCCAGGGGCCTTCTCACTGAACAGGAACAAAATTCCTTTATCACAGATAAGGCGCGTGAAATGGGTATTACCGCAGAGCATATCCAACAGGTGATGAATTCTGCCTACATATATGTTCCCGTGGTACAGAATTATACGCGGGAAATTGAAGAGGACAACTATTCTGAATCTATGGATATTGGCCTGATATGGTGGAAGATTGTTCATGGGGAACAGGGGGCAAAAGCTGTGGTGATGCACAGTGACTTCCGCAATTCATCGGGATATTCAACAATTGGAAATACCTATATTGTCAACGACCGGGAAATAAATCACCGGCAATACGCCTTTTATACAATGATACAATTCGGAGCCCGGGATCTTGCTGTTGCCACACGCCAAATAGAAGAATTCTGTCTCACCGGCCAGGTCCTTTCGGGAAATAGCATGAAAATGCACTTCAATCTTGGTAAACAGGAGGGATTGAATGTGGACGATAGATATCTGATTATCCGTGATAAAATACGTGAGGATGGAACCCGCAAAAGCCGTCGTGCCGGCTGGGGATTTGTGCGAAATGTGGGGGACAGCCTCGATAATCAGGGATATCAATCCCGCGCTCAGATGGTTTCCGGCTACCCGCGTATCGGATCCAAGGTACGTGAATACCCACGTCTTCCCATTGATGTGAGTTACGGCTATCGGTATTTCCCGTATTCCTTTACAGAAAACAGCGGTGAGATTGAAATAAACAGCGGGCATGGTTTTGAAATTGGAGTAAACGCAAATACCGGACGGGATTGGGGCGTATCACATCTTTTCACCATTTTAAATATAGCTGTTGGTTTTCACAGTGCTGAAGGAGAACTGGATTTTGACGGGGTACGCCTTGATGTGGATTCACCAAACAGCAATTTTGCTGTGGAAATGGGCATGATGAAGAAATTTTATCTTCGTCGTCTGGCTTCCGTGGTTGCCGCAGGAGGAACCTATTCAACTATTTCAGTTTCAGGAAAGGACTATTTTGATGATATCGATCTGGAAAACCGGATGTTTGGCGGGTTTGGCGCAGCCGGCCTTGAAGTGGCCCTTTCTCCGGCTTTGAATCTGGGAACCATGGGGAAATACTGGCTCATACATGATTCTGATCAATGGAATTATTCCGATGACGATTTGTTCGATGAGTCCTTCCGCGGACCAACAATTGCTCACTCAACGGGCATATCCATCCAAACATATCTCACCTATTCAATCCCCAGTTTTGATCCGGATTCCTGGTTTTAGAACAGGGGCGGTGACATACGCATCCGGTGTATTACAACAGAAAAAATCCGGATATTGTGTGATACATGGCCGGCAACACTGTATGACTGATCTTAGATACCATGTGAAACATTCCCTGGGGCCGTGCGCATCCCAAAACATTCCCTGCGGCGACAGTATATTTTTTATCTTCCGGGGAAAGAAAAATATTAATTTATAGGGTGAAGGAAATGATTGATTGCAAAACAGCAAAAAGAAGATATACTATACCTTCATATCACTTAAAAATGGAGCTTTTTTCAATGAAAAACCCTTTGTACACAAACTTTTTACTTGTGCTGCTGCCGGCATGTCTCATGTACGCAGAAGAAGCAGGGCAGTATACGCGAAGCTCTGTAACCCACATGAATACCCTGTGGCTTATGGATAATTCAGTTCAACAGCTCTCTTCATCACAGGTCAGCACCATACTTGAGGCAATCAAAGAAGAAATTGCCATTCCCCGTTTTGATTTCAATCCCATTCCTGAGCCACTGAAAAAAGATTTTATCACCGAAGCAAACCGTTCACTTTCCGGGTTTAACGGAAGCGACGAAGAAGCCATGGATGCCGTATCAGCCGTGATGAATAAAACCGTTGTACCCGCCGTGGTTGAAGTGGTCAAAACACAAAGCCAGATGCGGGCCATGGATCTGCGGACAGAACAGGAGAAAAACTCCTTTATGACAGATAAAGCCCGTGAACTGGGAATCACAGCAGAACATATTGAAGAGGTAATGAATTCTGCCTACCTCTATATCCCCTTTGTGATGGATTATACCCAGCATACGGACGGTGAAAAATACCGCGAAACAATGAAATTCGGTATCATATGGTGGCAGATAACCGCCACGGAAGATACTGTCTTTGCAGAAATTGCTCACAGGGATGTTCGGTTTTCCATGGGTAACGGCCGGGTGGGAAATTCCTACACCGTCAACGGAGAGCGAAAAAACCATCAGGAATATGCCTTTTACACAATGACCCAAAACGGTGCACGAAATCTCGGCGTAGCCACCCGTGAAATCGATGATTTCATTCTCTCAGGACAGGTCATTTCCGGCCGCCCCATGCGGATGACATTTAATCTCGGAAAGGAAGAGGGATTGGCGGTGGATGATAAATATCTGATTATCCGTGATGAAATTCTGGCCGATGGAACCCGCAAAAGCCGACGCGACGGCTGGGGATTTGTAAAGGATGTGGGTGACAGCCTCGGGGATCGGGGCTATCAGTCCCGTGCCCAGGTGGTGTCAGGTAACCCGCGTATCGGTTCTGTGGTGCGTGAATACCCCCGTCTTCCCATTGATGTAAGCTTCGGCTACCGGTATTTCCCTTATTCCGCTGAGGGAGAAGACATGCAGGAAAATTTCAGGGTTGACGGCGGGCACGGCTTTGAAGCCCGGGCCGCATACAATATCGGCCGTCACGCAGGAATCTCCCAGCTTTATTTCGATTTCGGCTTTGCCATGGGATTTGGTGGTGCTGACGGAAATATTAATTTTCCACGACATGGTACACATGAGGTTGATTTTGTGGAAAACCACTCCTTTGATTTTGCCCTCATGAAAAAGTTTTATATCCGCCGCCTTGCTCTGGTTCTTACCGGAGGGGGCACAAACTCCACCATACGCTCCGGAACACCCAGCCACACTTTTAGAATAGAAGATTTGTTCTTTGATCGTCTTGCCGTGGAAAACAGCCAGTGGGGTGGCTTTGCCTCCGGCGGGGTTGAGTTGGCCCTTTCACCGGCCCTCAATATCGGTGCCAAGGGACAATACATTTTTATGAATGAGACTGATCGCTGGGACTATGTGGGAGAACGTGATGATGACTGGCATTATCTTGGCAGCTACACCGATGCCACGGTGGATCATTCCAACGGGATGTCCATTCAGGCCTACCTCACCTGGTCGCCCCCCAGCCTTCCCTTTGATCCCATCTCATGGGTACGGGGAAATCTATAGCATGAACCATTCAACGCAAAACCTTCTTTCGACAGGAGAGAAACTATGAAAAAACGTATTTCAGCCCTTTTTATTATTGCCGCAGGCATAGTGGCAACCGCCCTGGCCTCCAATCTGCCCCTCTCCACGCAGGCCAGCCTGGTGGAAAACTATTCCTCCTCTGAAGTGACCGTAAAGGCAACGGGGATGGGCCGTCGTGACCGCCACGCCCTGGTGGATCTGCGAAAAGCCGCGGTACACTTTGTCCTCTACGGCGGCACGGACCCCCTTCTTGGTACAACGGAAGCAAAAGAGAAATTTGAAGGTATAGAAGAATCATTCTTTGAAGACACCAATGTGGCTTCCTATATTACCTGGGAATCAGACCGTGTTGTATCTTCCGCTGATACCCGGCTTCCCGACGGCGGACGCGGCGTATCCATTACCAAGCATGTACGGGTTAACAGAGCACGTCTCACGGAGTATCTTGTTTCACAGGATATCATCATGTCCCGAAAGGAGCTTGCCGAGGAAGTCGGCCTTCCCATGATTATGGTCCTTCCCGAAGTACCTGAAGGACAAACTCCCATTGAGGTATTTGACTCAAATCCCCTTGCACGACAGGCTGCAGGTGCTATTGAAAGCCACCTAACGGCAAAACAATATGATGTTGTCGTGCCCCGGGCACAGGAGCAGATCAGTGATCTCACTGCCATACAAAGCTCACTGGAGGAAGGAGAAGATGATCTCAGCTACCAGCTTGCTCTGTCCATCGGTGCCGATGTGTATATTGTGTTTTCAGGAAAGGTGGAAAACGACAAAGCCACCGTGGTGATACGGGCATACGAAACAACCACGGCCCGTCTCCTCGGTACGGAAACCGGCTACAGTGAACGACGTCCCGGCGCCAGCCAGCAGGCTCTTACGGAAGAAGCTGTCAATGGGGCAATAAGCAACGTCTTAAATCGGGTAAACAATTACTGGCGGGACGATATGGAACGGGGACTTCAGTATAAGATAATCTTTCGTTTCTCCGAAGATATCGACCCCTACGAACGTGAAGATATCCAGTTTGAAATTATGGATCTCATGAGCTCAAATTTTGCCCGGTATAATGAAAATGTCGTAACGGACCACACCATGGATTATCTTGCCTGGGCCCCGAAGGATACATACGCACGGGCATCAGATATCTATCGTGATTTTCGCGGCGCCCTGCGGGATTATGCCCGGGTAAATCGAATAACCCTCAACAGAAAACTGATTGTTATCGGCATTGAGCCACCGCAATTCTAGATACATATCAATTTCAGAAGGAAGGGGCTCCCCTTCCTTCTGTGTATAAGGAGTATTCGCCATGAAAAGAACAATTGTATCCATGCTGCTATACTGTACAGCTCTTTTTGCCGGAATAGGCCAGGACGACTGGGTGGAAACCGGACAGATGCTGCGATATCCCGCTGATCAGTATTTTTATGCAGTGGGTTCAGGAGCTTCTCCCGAAGCTGCCCGCACAAATGCCATTGCTGAAGTACGCAAACAGATTTCGGCAACCATTGAATCATCGGAAATATCCCGAATATCCGATGAATACGGCACCTCAGGCCACACTCATGAAAGTACGTACCAGCAGCGTACCCGCATAAGCTCCCAGGGTGATATTCAGGGTGTTAATATCATTGCCACCGCGGAACAGGATGGAGACCACTATGCCTTTGGCGCTTTGGAGAAAAAGGTGTTTGAAAAAAACATTCGTGCCGCTATTCAGGAACAGATAGATGAGCTGACCGATGTTTACGCAAAAGCCAAAGAAGTCATGGCAGAACCGGATTTTCCCAAGGGACTCAGCCATCTCAGTTCAGCCCGTGAAATCCACGAAAAATATGTGGCAAACCGCCTTCTTCTTTCTGCGGTGGGAACACCGACAGATGCTGAAAAAAGCTCCATTTCCGCCCATGACATTCAGGCCCTGTACATAGACGCATTAAACGCTCTCAATACGGAAAAAACCGGCGGAGACCGTCAGGAATTACCCACGGGGAATACCCCTAAGGAACCTTTTGTTCTGAAGGTAACAGCCCAGGGCGAGGGTGTGGAAAACATTCCCTTTATCCTTACGGATCGCGACGGCCGTGAAGTTCTTCGCCAGTTTTCCGATGCAGAAGGAATGGTATATTTTTATCTTTCGGACCGTGCGCAAACCCGACGGGGGGTTCATCGCTACACCGCACAGGCAGACTTCCCTCAGGCACCTCCAGATCTTCTTGGCCGAATTGAACAGACCTTTGCCTATCGTGTGGTGGAATCCCCCGCCTATGCAAATATCAAAGCTGCAGGTCCCTCAGACATACCCTCTGATGAGCTCAATCAGGAGGTTATCAGCCTGCTGGGCGATTATGACATCCGTCATGAAGACTGCAATTGCCTGCACCTCGACGTTGATATTCAGGCAGAAAAAGGCGAGTATGTGCAGGGCGTTTCCCGCAGCAGAACATTTCGTCGTGCAACTGTCCAGGCAGCATTCTCCCTCACGGAGAAAAAATCCGGTCGTGTGGTGTCGCAGTTTTCCGCATCCTCAGGAGGTATGGGAAACGATTTTCAGGCTGCGATATTTGACGCCATGGGTAATATGAAGCTCGGTGCTAATATTCGTTCCATGAAGGAGACCCTGGAATCTCCACAAAATGCGGATGATGAAGAACCGTCCTCAGAGGAACCGACAATTATCGTATTCCCCTTCACCAACAGTGAGTATATTGCCAACTGGCGCAATATTTCTGAATCACTCTACGGTATGATTACCACCCGCCTGATAAACACCAATGCAGTAACGGTACTGGAACGTGAAAATATAGCCCGCTTAATTGAGGAGCAGCAATTCAGCTCTGAATCCATCGACATGGCAAAACATCTCGGGGCAGATCTCGCAATCTTTGGGACCGCGTCCCTCACAGGGGGGGTAATAGAAATTGATGCCCGCATTGTAGACGTGGAAAGCGGTGTATCCCGCGGAGCCGTATCTGCCTCGGGAAAAAATCTTTCCCAATTGCGCAGTCTGGCAAATTTACTTGTTGAAGAAATGAAGATTGACGGCGTTTCAATTGTGAATGATGCCTCTCAGACAGATCAGGCCTGCTGCCGCTGACAATTATCCGGACAGGGAAAGAACATGCCCTGTCCGCTTTTTAGTTTCATTCGTGTACTTCAAAGGATCTTCCCTATGAAAACCTTCTTATTCTGCCTTTTTGGAGTATGCCTCACCACCCTGTGGGGCTTTTCTTCTGTTCCCCTGCCCACCTACGAAACACACACACCGCTTCCCCTGTATCACAATGTAAACCACACAGAGTTTTTTACACCCCGGCAGTTTTCCGCCACAGGTGATTTTTTTGCCACCCATACCCTGGAGACATATGTTCTCGGAGAATATATTTTCTCCCGTGATGATTTGTTTACTCCCCGGCGTACGCGCTTTCTCTTTCGGGATTCATTTCAGTATCAGGACCTGTTTCTTGATGCCGTAATACGTCTGGACAACCTTGCCACGGACAATCAATACGACAATTTCGACGCCGGCTGGATCCACCCCCGTGAAACCATGAGTATGATCTATGATCTTGAACGGATATATATGGAATATACCGGCGGGGACGTACTCACCCTTGGTGCCGGGAAAAGAAAATATAATTGGGGCCCTCTGGAACTGGGCGGCCTGCTGCTTTCAGATTATAACGAAGGCTTCTTTTCCCTGTATCAGAAATATACCGCAGGCCCCTTTTCCCTGCGCGGAATGACAGCCCAGCTTGACAGCTATATCCCGGATAACTCACCGGAATCAAGCCTGGCCGACTCACGGAGGGTACACCGGTTCGTGTCTGCCGCCCGTCTGCAGTATGAAAATGACCGACTCACAGCTGGGCTGGGCCAGTCCACATTATACGCCGGTGAAGGCCGATCCTTTGAACCGCAGTTTCTCTTTCCATTCATACCCTTTCATTATGCAAAAATGTCCTCCTGGCGCTACGATAATCATGGAAACAATTCACTTGGGTCTGCTGATCTGAGCCTTTTTTTTCTTGAAAAAAACCTTGAGATCTACGGTGAAATTCTTATCGATGACCTTCAACAGAGAAAAACAGATGCCTCCAAAACCATCCAGAATCATATGGGCTATATGGGAGGCATGCGGTTTTCCGATATTCATGACTTTTACGGCTTCAGCGAAGCCGGAAGCATTACAAGTTTTACCTACAACCACCGGTCACTCCCCCTAAGATACCTGCAGGGTCGTGGAAATATCGGTTCTCCCCTGGGGCCGGATACAAAGCTTTTCTGGGGTAAACTGGGCCGTCATATTACTGAAGAAATTTCCCTTGATCTTAATTGGTGGCTTCGTCAAAGCGGTGAGAGGGATATGTCCTTTGAGCACACCATGGATGATGTGCACGGATCGATCGATGATCCAATTCCCTACGGCATCATTCAGGAAGAAACGCTTTTTTGGCTTGGTGCTTCCTGGGAAAAGAGTTTTTTCCGGATGTTTCTTTCCGGCGGCTTTTTAGACTATAAAAATTATCAAAACGAAAAAAATAACACCCGGTCAACAGCTTTTGTCTCCCTGGGCGTTGAAAGCGGTATTGGAGTCTCATGGAAAAAGGAATAAAGGTCCGTGGATCACAGCCCGGTGACACACAAACTGAGACGGTGTTTTCCCCCTACCTGAGATTGATGCACGCATAACCGATATGTTATGATCTGTGGAGCTGCTGAAGCAGAATGTCTTCGGTTTCTCCTGCGGCCCGCTCCCAGGAAAAGCGTTCCGCCCATGATCGGCAATTACTGCGCAGCTGTTTTTCACGCTCCGGAGAATCAAGATAAGAGCTCATAACCTGAACCAGGGAAGAAACCCTGCCAAAATCATAGAGGATTCCCGTACTTCCATTTTGCACGCTGTCACACAGGCCGGGTGCATTATTTGCAATAACCGGTGTACCGCAGGCATTGGCCTCTATTACAGTAAGCCCCCATCCTTCCTTGTAGCTCGTTTGTAAAACCGCACGGGCATTCTGGAGCAGGTGCTTTTTACGTTTTTCACTTACAAAGCCCAGGAAGATTATACGATCATCCAGGTTATGCTTTTCAACCCAACGGCGCGCCTGCGCCTCATAGGGGCCGCGCCCGGCAATTTTCAGAGTGATATGCGGGTATCGTAAAGAGATCTTATAAAAAGCGTGCAGGGCATCACGAATCCCTTTATACTTCTGAATTCTGCCAATCCACAGAAAGTAGGATGACTGAGAGGGTAATACATCTTTTGAAGGAGGGGTGTAAAATGCAAGATCACAGCCGTTATGCACAATCTGTATGGAAGATGCGGGAACGGAATAGGACATCAGCTCTTTTTTGGTGGATGTACTTACAACCATAAAGGGTGAACGGGAATAGACAAATCGCAGGGACTGTTCCATAAGAAACACAAGAGCAGCTGCCGGAAGGGAGCTTTCATGAAAAATGGACCCCTTCCACAAATGATGCATCTGGATAATATGGGGCTTTTTTGTTCGCCAGGGGGTAAAAAAAGGAAGCTTATTGAAATCCTCAATAATAATGTCCGGTAAAAACCGTCTAACCAACGTCGGTAGCTGAAGGAATACCCGCGGGGAGAATGTGATATCACTGCCCATACGGACAATATGTATACCGTCGAGCATTTCCTCTGCCGGAGCATTTTCAAAACGGCTTGTAATCAGTGTAATATCATGATTTCTCTGGGCAAGACGCTCATATATTTCATGAAGACGTACCTCCGCACCGCCCGCACGGGGATGTCTTTTATCGCGCCAGTTGACAATCAGCAGATTCATTCTGATGCTTCGATAAGTTTGATAAGCTCCGGGATCAGCTGGTCTTCCGGCACTTTTTTCACGATGGTACCTTTTTTAAACAACAGCCCTTCTTTTGTACCGCCCGCAACGCCGAAATCTGCTTCGGATGCCTCCCCCGGGCCATTTACCACACATCCCATAACCGCCACGGTAATATTCTTATCTGAATGGGAAAGATAGGACTCAACCTGAGCGGCAAGCTCCGTAAGATTAATACGTGTCCTCCCGCAGGTTGGACAGGCAATAATCTGAGGTCCCCGGGCAAGATTAAGAGAGCGCAGAATATTTTTTGCCACAAAAATTTCCTCAACGGGGTCTCCAGCCAGAGATACGCGAATGGTATCACCAATACCCCGGGAAAGGATGGCTCCCAGGCCAACGGCTGATTTTATGGTACCCGAGCGAATGGTGCCGGCCTCGGTAATGCCCAGATGCTGGGGATAGGAGCACCTGTGTGCAAGTTTTTCCGTTGCAGCAAGGGTGGTCATCACATCCGAAGCCTTTATGGACAGTACCATATCATGGAAACCGAATCCTTCCAAAAGCTGTATATGCTCCAGGGCACTTTCAACAAGTGCATCGGGAGTAGGGCCGCCGTGGCGCTGCAGAATCGACTTTTTTAATGACCCGGCGTTTACGCCGATACGAATGGGTATGCCTGCATTCCGTGCTGCCTCCACAACCTCTTTCACCCGGCTTTCACTGCCAATATTTCCGGGATTAATGCGGATTTTATCCGCACCGGCATCTATGGCAGCAAGAGCCATGCGATAATTAAAGTGAATATCCGCCACGAGGGGCACATCGGTTTTTTTTCTGATTTCCCCAAAGGCCCGGGCAGCCGGTTCATCATACACGGAAACCCGCACGATATCACATCCGGCATTCTTCAGCGCCTGAATCTGAGAAAGAGTTGCCACCCTATCCGTTGTTTCCGTATTCGTCATAGACTGAACAGCCACGGGGGCTCCTCCGCCTATAGGAATATTCCGCACCATTACCTGTCGGGTTGACTGTCTATCCGTCATAAAGATCGTACTCACTGTTACAGCGACGAAGCAGGTACATTCGAAGCGATGAGAAGGCATCCTCATGAGCGTATTGCTGCAAAAAATCTTTCTCTCTGTAGTATGTTTCGAGGGCTGACATCAACCGGCGCTGTTCTATATGGGTATAAATTTCACCGATAATATCCGCAGCGGTTTCGCTCTGGGCACTGTCGCTGCGTTTTTTCCTGAGGGAAGAAAGATGCTGCAGATCGGGATCATTACGATTATCAAAATGTTCATTGATCTCAAGGCGAACATAGTACAGCTCTTCGAGGTCACCGTATTCAAAGAGATCCTCCTTGTGGCGATGATATCGGCGCCGTGCGGTCCGATACCAGCCGCGATTCAGAAACCGTTTGATATCTGCAAGCTTATCCGCCGCATTTTCTGTGTTTCGCTGATGACGACGCCGATCCCGCTCAATGGACCGGGCTTGGCGCCTGTTTTTGCGGCGATAATGCTCAAATGACCGTTCCTCCACAATAGAAAAAAACTGAGACAGGGAATCCCGCCCGGTGCGAAGTCTGCTTTGAATATCAGATACTGAAAGAAGCCCCGCGGTATTGGTGTTTTCCATTCCCTTCATCTGCTGAGCAACAGCACGGGATGTCTCAGCATCAAGTTCCCGCTCTGCAGAATTAAGTAGCTGTCTGTCAACCATGGCAAGTTTGGAATGGGAAATCCCTGCATCCTGGAGATGGTTATGGTAGTAGCGGGCGGCCCTGCGAATATCCCCCTCTTTAATAAGGGATAAATTATAGTTTACCAGGGAATCTTCCACGCGGTCGATATCATTCAGCATATTTTCAAGGCGCTGCATATAGCGGTTTACAAAGGATCGATCAAGCAGGGATGCGGTGTTTTCTATGTCGGCTTTAAATATCTCAATAGTCCGTCGGGAATATGTAATATCCTGTGAGCGATCAACCTCGCGGGAAACCTCGCTTAGCCGGTCATCCAGATTTTCCCGCAAATATTGTGCAGTTCGGTGATCATTTATCCTGCTTCCCCACTCATTATAATCCTGCGGAGAAGCCCCCAGATACCGACGGTTTTGCACTGCGTACTGATACAGCTCCTCTGCCTGATCATAGGCACTCCGGGAAAAAGCCCGGCTGATGTCCCGGGAAACCTTTTTGCGCATGTAACTCTGGTGCTGATTTACCAGGTCCGCCAATTCATTGGCGTGCCTGACATCCACGGCGAGCATGCTTGCATGAAGACCATGCAGCCGACCGAAGGAGGGAAATTCCTTCTCCAGCTCCCGGTTGAAATCATCCACGATTTCATTAATCTGCTTTCCCCGTTTATATGCATTTACCGTATGATACTCTTCTTCTTCAAGAGCAATCTGGGCTTCAAGCTCACTGACCCGCCACATAATATACCGTGCGTTGGGATCTGTTTCCGCTATATCCCGCAGGCGTTGTACCGTGGATTTTGCCTTATCTATGGCTTCACGCTGCGAATATTCTCCCCCGGCCTGACGCTCAGCTGCGATAAATCGGTAGTAGGCCCGCTGAATCTTCTGGTCTATTTCCGATTGGCTGAGGAAGTCATCCCCTGAGGCTCCCCATATAATAAGAAGCAGTAAAACAATAACCTTATTCAATTTTTCCAGTCTCCTTTTTATCTTTGTCAGCATCTATAACATAGAAATAAAACTGTGAATCCGCCACAAATTTTTCGTATACCCTGATAGTATTATTAATAATAATATGATTGGAGTCCTTAATTCCAAAACGGCTGATTTCTTCGTCCAGACTGGAGTAAAGAGGTGAATAAAAAGTCTCACCCGCCGCATTTTCCCCGGTTTCAACAACAACAAAATCAACACCGCACTGCTCTGCCAGAGGAACCAGCTCATCAAAACGCAGCACACGCCCCCCCGCAAGAAGAAGTGTGTCATGGGCTTCCTTCATTTTCTTTCCATAGGAAAACATAAGCCCCTTCTCATTAGGAGCTATATCCACCGAAACCTGTCCTGCCGGCTTCTGAAACAACGCAGAATGATCAATCTTTTCAGCACCGTATTCTGACACAACAATACCGCTGTGGTCTCCCATGAAAAGGAAATCAAGCCGGGAGAAAAGCTCTCCGTAGCGACTCATACTCCGCCGTACCACCCGGGCGGTTTTACGGTTTTCCACAAAATAGGCAAGAATAAACTCACGATTTCGTTTGAGGGAATTTAAGATATTGTGAATACTTTCCGTAAGCTCATTTTTCTGCAGCCCGATTTCACGCTCCATTATGGACACAGCTATATCCCGGCGGTTGCAGGCATCTTCTTTGGTATCACTTTCGTGCGGTAAGGATCGGGAAAAAAAAACGGAAGTGCCCAAAACCCCGAGAATACAAGCCGCAAGGGCAACAAAAACCACACCACTATTTTTCTTCATATAAATAAAATTTCCTCATTTATTTATTTTTGTACTTTAATATATATTATTTACTCAATTTGTGAATTCTATTGAGTAAGGAGAAATCATATGAATATACGGGCCGGGTCAAAAAACGCCATAGAAAACCGTGGAGAAAAGGTTGTAATGACATGCAATACGTGCGGCGGTGAGAGAAAACCCGTTCGGGTTATGCAGCTTAACTCAAAAAAAATGGGGTATGAATGCAAGTGCGGTCTTCTCAATCGTGCCGGTGAAAAGATTGAACTCTAAGAACGGACGAAAATACAAAAAAATGAGAGGGGAATAACAGCCTCTCTTTTTTTGTGCCTTCCCCTGTGTTGTCTCTTTTTTCATTCTCCCACACGGTCATTCATACACACCTTTGAAACCGAGTCTATGTTACGCATACCTCTCTCCACCTTTTCAAAACACTTCGCTGGGGGATATCTGCCATTTGATGTGGCGTATCATAATCGCAGAAACAGGCATCCTGACTCTGAGTAACATTTCACCGCGCCGGGACTGATCTTCAGGCATACACTGCATAGAATCAATCCCGGCCTGTTTAGTACAGAAATATTACGGCCCCATACCCTGAAATGTCTTATACCGCTGGAGAGCAAAATTGTCGGTCATACCGCTGATATAATCCAGGGCCAGCTGTATTTTGCTGTAGGTGCTGCGATCACTGAAATTTTCATAAATAAACCGGTAATTTGAAGAAATAATGTCGTATAAGCGCGGGTGCTTGGGATTTGCCTCGCTGTGGTCATTCAATACGGCCCCCACAAACTCATCCAGAAGATAATGGATAATGTTAAACCCCACGATCTCCTTTTCAATTATTGTTTTATGGGAAAAAATATGATACCCCAGTTTTTTAAAGGCCGACCGGATATTTGAAGCATAGGAATTGTCAAGAAGATCCCGATCGTATGTTCCGTCCATAATATCATCAATGTGTGTGCAAAACTCATCCACCGCCGCCCGAATCATAAAGCGCTGAACGACGATACGAAACTGCTGAACCGTCAGTTCAAGTTTGTTTTTGTAGGAGTTGGTGATATCGCTGTAAAGACGCGTAAAAAGTGACACAAAATCTGCATCCTGCTCTTCCCGGGACATATTCATTGGCGTTAGGCTTTCCCGAAGAAAATCCATAATATCACCGTACCCGATGATCCCCTTTTTACAGGCATCCTCAATATCAGCAATGGAGTAGGCAATGTCATCCGCCGCTTCAAGAAGGAAGGTGAGAGGATACCTCCCGCGCAGGGAAAACTCCCGGGCTATGTCTGCATAATCCTCTGCTTCGGATTGAAAAAAACCGAACTTTCGTGAACTCAGCCCCTCTTCCGCCTTATTTCCCCGCAGGGAGCTGCAGGGATATTTGACAATAGCAGCAAGCACCGCAAAGGTAAGATTCATTCCCTCCTGGTCTTTGATATAATGGAGTTTCCGCAGGACCCGAAAGGTCTGGACATTTCCGTCAAAAAACTTCAGATCAGCCTTCTGGGCCTCCGTTAAATCCTGCCCAACGGAGGGGTTATCCCTCAGAAATCGTTCAAAATAATTTTGAATTGCCCACTCTCCAAAATGCCCGAAAGGCGGATTCCCAATATCATGGACCAAGCCTGCAGTAGCCAGAATGGACGAAATACAGCCCCGCTTTTCCTCACTGAGAAGCCCAGCCGTTATGAGTTTGTTTTCCACCGTTAGGCCGATGGAACGCCCCAAAGAAGACACCTCGATGGAATGGGTCAGGCGGGTCCGAACAAAATCGCCCTTATCAAGCTGAAAAACCTGCGTTTTATCCTGGAGACGACGAAAGGACGAGGAAAACACCACCCGCGTGAAGTCATTTTCAAAGGGATTTCTCTGATCCTCCGGGCGTGAATACGATTGACGAAATCTTTTTTCCCGAAGAAAGCGGTCAAATTTTTTCATTACTGTCCAATAATCCTTACTCTAATGACATACTCATGGAGATATACAAAAATATACCTCAAAGGAGCTCGATACACCGCACTTTCTTCTAAAAGCGCCTTTTGCGGTTTTCATGATCACGGATATCTGCTCCAAGGCTCCGGATAAACAGGCAGGATAGACCCACTATAATAAGCACAGCAAATATGTCCATATACTTCTCCCGAATGTGGTACATAATAAGTATATCATAGTTTCATGAAAGATGCTGTGTTTTTTTCAGGGAAGAATTGGTACCGGTCAAAACTCTCACTATTTAAAATGGTGCAATAATGTATATTTACTAATAGACTATGCAATCTGAAAACAATAACGGGGTTGCTGTAACCTCAAAGGATACTGTCGTCAATCAATATTCTTTGTCGTATGTGAATAAATGGACAGCGGATATGAAACGACAGATATTCTCTGTTTTATGACCAGGAGTATAATAAATGAAAGAATTGAAAATTGGCAACCTGAATGTTCCTGTACCCGTTGTGCAAGGCGGAATGGGGGTTGGGATATCCTTATCCGGTCTGGCGTCAGCTGTTGCAGACCAAGGTGGAGTGGGCGTAATATCCTGTGCCGGTTTAGGATTAATATATAAAGAAAAATCAAAGAACTTCCTTCAAGCCAGCATTGACGGACTGCGGACTGAAATTCGCAAAGCCCGGGAAAAAACAAGTGGTGTTATCGGCGTCAATATCATGGTTGCCCTGACCAATTTTGAAGATATGGTCCGTACCGCAGTGGAAGAAAAGGTTGACATTATTTTTGCCGGAGCAGGTCTCCCTCTTGATCTACCAAAGTTTCTCAAACCGGACAGCACGACAAAGCTTGTGCCCATTGTATCATCCGCCAAGGGGTTGAAAATTATCTGCCGGAAATGGAAAAGCAGATTCAATTACCTACCCGATGCCGTGGTTGTTGAAGGGCCTGAAGCGGGAGGACATCTGGGTTTTAAAGCAGAACAGCTTGATTCTTCAGCATTCTCCCTTGAAAACCTTGTGGATGCCGTATTACAGGAACGGGAAACCTATCGGAAAAAATACGATGTTACTATTCCCGTTATTGCCGGCGGGGGCATTTATACCAGGGAGGATGTATTCAACATTCTGAAACACGGTGTTGACGGTGTACAGATTGGGAGTCGTTTTGTGACCACCCATGAGTGTGACGCCCACGAAAACTTTAAAAACCAGTATATCACTGCTGAAAAAGAAGACGTAACTGTTATCCAGAGCCCGGTGGGTATGCCCGGACGTGCCCTGAAAAACGATTTTGTAACAGCCGTTGAGGGCGGAGAAAAAAAGCCCACCGCCTGCCCGGTTAAATGTATAAAAACCTGTGATATAGCCAACACCCCCTATTGTATTATTTCGGCGCTCTATAACGCCTATCGCGGCAAACTTGACCGCGGATACGCATTTTGCGGAAGCAAGGCGTATATGGCTCATGAAATAACCTCTGTTAAAGACGTTATGGATGATTTGATTCAGGGATTTATCATGATGGAGCGGGAAAAAACGGCATAAATCCGAAGCCTTTCAGAGCAGTCCCGCTACACCTCATTGGTTGATAGGGGGTTGCTGCATTTGGCTATTATTATTCCCCCCAAAAGTATGGCTGCGGAGAAAACAAGTGACCATGTCATTACCACGGCCACACCGGCAAAGATTCCATAGAATACCTCAACACCGCCGGAGCCGCTGATTATTCTGCTTCCCGCATAATTAAACACATGCCACAATACCGCAAGGATCAGTGATACCGACACCAAGGCCCATTTGTTAATTGCACGCCCATAGCTCATAACATATATGGCTGCCAGAACCGTAAATAAAACCAGGGTGGAGATCCAGTGAGATTTGATCAGGGTAACCCAAAACGGAGCATTTTCAAAGGTGAAAACAGAATTTATCACCAGGGACAGAATATTGAGTAATACCACAATAAGGGCAACAATATAATGCATGGTAAAGGTGAAAAGATGACGGGACCATACAAAACGGCCGGTATGACGTTTCTCCATCATCACGTGAAGCCCGTAGAGAATCGAAGAAAAAAGAGAGTTGGGGGCCCAGAAGAGAATAACAACACCGAATATCCCCAGGTTTCTCCAGGAGCGGCTTCTGATAATTTCATAAATCCGGTCACGAAGAAAATCTGATGCCGCAGGAGGAGCAAGATCAATAAGCTGGGTAATAAACAGCTGCTGAAGCTCCTGATTGTGGGACAGAAATACGGAAATCCCCCACAAAAAAACCATTACAATGGGAATAAAGGTAAGAAGAAATGAGAAGGCCATTGCCTTGGCATAAAAATTCCCGCGCAACACTATATAGTGACGGGCAACCTCAAAAAGAAATATTCCGGACCGGGCAAGGATATTCTTCAGGGCTGTGGAATTCATAATTTAACCCACTTGAATGTAGGTTTTTTTCTCTTTTTCTATGGCCTCAGCCTTTTCCATATCTTCCTGTACTTCACAAATTGTTTTCCCAAGTTCCTGTTTAAGTCTTTGCACGGAAGCCTTATCAAGGGCGGATACAAATCCCGCCTGGGGAAACTCATTTTCTATCTGTTTAAGCACCAGAGGATCAGAGACCCTGTCTGTTTTGTTGAATATGATCTTTGCCGCCCTTTGCCCGGCATCCAGATCCTGCAGCACATCCCGAACTGTATCCAGCTGCTGATGTATCCATTGACTTGACGCATCCATAACTATCAGCAGAAGATCCGCCTCCTGACACACCTCCAGGGTACTCCTGAATGAAGCCACTAAGTGGTGAGGTAATTTACGCAGAAACCCCACAGTATCGGACAGCACAATTTCACCCACGTCAGGAATAAATGCTTTTTTGGACGCCGTATCAAGGGTGGCAAAAAGCTCATCACGGACAAGGACTTCACTATTACACAGGGCATTAAGGAGTGTGGATTTACCCACATTTGTATACCCCACCAGGGATGCGCGGAACAGGGGCTTTCTTCCCTGTCGCTGCACGGCCCGGGATTTTTTTATTTTATCCAGACGCTTTTTCAGCCGGGCAATCTTCTTTTGTACCAGTCGCTTGTCTGTTTCCAGCTGCGTTTCCCCCGGGCCGCGGGTTCCAATACCGCCGCTTTGTCGTGATAAATGGGACCACATTTTGGTTAATCGGGGATACATAAGGTTCAGCTGAGCAAGCTCAACCTGTATTTTCGCTTCATTTGTTTGCGCATGAAGGGCAAATATGTCAAGAATCAGCTGACTGCGATCGATCACCTTTGCTGCAATTATTCGCTCAATATTCTGAATCTGACTGGGTTTGAGCTCGGCATCAACAATCAGGCAGCCGCTGTGGGTTTCCTTCATGCGCCGGGCAATCTCTTCAAGTTTGCCCGTGCCAAACCAGGTGGAATAATGAGGTTTTCCCCGTTTCTGAATAAACGTATCCTGGACCTCTGCCCCAGCTGTATTGGTCAGGGTTTTCATCTCTTCCAGATCCTCACCAAAGAGATCTTCGTTCATTTTCCCCGGAATATAAAGCGCCGCAAGTATTACTTTTTCCGATATATTCTGTTCCCGTTCTATATTAAACATTGTCTATCCCCGCTGTGGCAATAATACTCTGTGCCTCTTTCTGAGACTCTGTCAGGGTCAATACCTCATAGCCTTCGGGAGTAACCAGAATTGTGTGTTCAAACTGGGCAGATAAAGAACCGTCTTTTGTATAGACAGTCCATCCGTCATCCCTGTCGGTGATCACATCATGGGTCCCCATATTTATCATTGGCTCGATGGTAAAGGTCATTCCCGGTGTGAGCAGTACGCTTTGATTCTCCCGGTTTCTATGATGCAGAACCGTAATATTTTCGTGAAATTTCCGGCCGATTCCATGGCCCGTGTACGTTTGCACCACTGAAAAGCCTGCAGCATGTACCAAGGGCTCAATGGTATCCCCGACAACAGAAAGGGCAACCCCCGGCCGTATTGCCCTGATTGCCGCAGCTGTTGCATCGGCAGTCACCTGCACAAGCTTTTGTGTCCGGGAAGGGACGTCTCCGATAATAAAGGTTTCGGACTGATCTCCGTGATAGCCGTTTACGACAGTGGTAATATCCACATTGATAATGTCCCCCTCCGTAAGGATCCGGTCCTGAGAAGGAATACCGTGGCATACAACGTCATTGAGAGATGTACACAGGGATTTGGGAAACCCGCGATACTGCAGCGGGGCCGGTACATGTCCGTGGTCACGGGTGTATTCATGGGCACGACTGTTGATTTTCTCCGTGGAAATCCCAGGTTCAATAAAACCCCGAAGATAATCCATAAGCTGTGCATTGAAGGCTCCTGCAGCACGCATCCGGTCAATTTCTTCCGGTGTTTTTACCAGGGAATGCACGTGTTTTTTTCGGGGATTTTTTCGATCCTGAGCCAAATGGCATTTTTTATATTTTTTCTGTGATCCGCACCAGCAGGGATCGTTTCTTCCTATCATACTACCTCACTTGGGATTATCTAAAAATAGATAATACATGCCGGTAAAGGAAGCCGGGGATAAAAAAACTGTATATGCAGGGGTTAGGGTATACAGAAGGAAATGGGATCGGTTATTCACTGTAAAAGAAAATATCCTGACGGGCAAACTCCATGGCCCGAAGAAAAGATGTCTTCGGCTCAGCTTTAAATACCGCCTCATCCTCCAGAAGTATGTGCAGTACAGAAACATCTGAAAACACCAGTTTCTCAAAGGCGGCATTTGAAAGTTGCGATGTATAGCGATAGGTTTTGTCGGAATGGCGACGATACAGAGGGGAAAGCTGCGTCAGATCAAGTGTATCACCCTCCATAACAAAAAACACCCGCGAAACAGGAGCCGAAAGACGCTGGTCTGGGATGAGGGTGAAGTTACACGTGGTGCTCCCCGTATCAGCCGCAATATACGTAAAATCAATACTCACATCCATATGCGGAGAATCCAACCGACTGGGACGTACAAAATACTGATGGGTGTTTTCATCACGATAAAAGGACTCAATATATGTTCGGGATGCGCAGGAAACTAAAAGAACAAATATTCCTGCACTGCAGCAAAACAATCTCATTCAGACCTCTCATTTAAAAGCGGGAAAGGATAATGCCTTTCCCGCTGTACACCAGTTCTGATACACAATCTTATTCACCTGTAACAATAGTTGTATATCGTTTCACCAGGTTCAGAAATACCATTTCACCTTTAATGTCAACCGTGGAAATCTCAGAAATCCCGCCGTTCTGCGCAGCCGTTTTTATGCTTGCATCTCCGCCGTCAAAGAAAAAGCCGAGAATTGCAGTTGTTTCAGCTTCCCCAACTTTTGAACCAACGGGATTGCTGGTAGCGTTGACAGGCACCGTGGCAGCGCACCCCACAAGACTTACAAACAGGGCTGTTGCAACCAAAAGAGTAAGTGCTCTTTTCATAAAAAACTCCTTTAAAAAATTAAGTTATTGGTAATGCTCAAACGAACACCAATAAAGTATATCGTGTTGTACGTATTATTCCAGTTTTTTTTTGTGTGTGAAACAAAAGTTGCTTAAAGGAAGAGAATATCCGTCCACGGTTGAATCTCCCTATTCCTCAGTATATTTTCAGCACACTACCATTTTTTCCTCAAAAAGGACATCTTCCATGAAAATACTACTTCTGATTATCAGCATCCTTTTCAGTTTTGCCCCGGCATCCGAACATGCTCACCGCATGCTCTTTCAGGGCCATTTCTCCGCCAGAGCCACCGGCCACTCCTTTGAAGGCCGGTTTCCAACCCAATCTGCACAGTGTACTCTGAGGACAGCAGATACCGATACGCTGATATCCCTCTCAGCAGAGGTGCCGGTGGCAGATATCAGCACCGACAACCCACGGCGCGACAAAAACATGTATGCCATGTTTGATAAAGAAAGTCATCCGGTTATTTCGGGGCAGGTCGAAGAAGTCCCACTCAGCAGGCTGCGCACTCAAAACAGCCTCCCCGTTGCGCTTTCCATCAGAGACCGGAAAAACACCCATAACGGGACCATAACAGAGTTGAATGAAGGGGAGGATCACCTCAATTTTATTCTGACCTTTCCCCTTTCCCTTGATGATTATGCCCTTGAGCCGGGATCGCCCCTGCCGGGTGTGCTGAAGGTTCACGATGAGGTCAACCTTACAATTCAGGTAAAAATCGAAACGGAGCCCGTACAGTAAGTATATCAGAGGAGTGCTGAAATATAGGGCCGGAAAATAAGAATACCCACAATAAACGCCGCCAAGGCACTGATAAAGACTGCACCTGCAGCCACATCCTTTGCCTTCTCCACCAGGGGATGAAAATCAGGAATAGCTGCATCGCAGAGAAACTCCATGGCAGTATTCAGGGCTTCAGCAACCCAGACCAAGGCAATAGCAAGTATTAGGCGTATCCAGTCGTCATTGGATATACACAGAAAAATCCCCGCACTGACAACTGTCACGGTACTCACGGCATGAATCCATGCATTGTGCTGGGTGGTAATCAGTGCATACAGCCCCTTGAGGGCATAGCGAAATGATTCCAGACGTTCCCGAAGACTGAAGATATTCATGTCTCTTCGCATACAGACTCCTTACTGCCGTAGATCATATGATGTTTTGTTCCAAATCCTTTTTTACGCCGGACAGTAAACCCCGCATCACGCAAGCCCCGTTTTACCGGCCCCGCGGCTGTATAGGTGGCAAAGATTGCTCCGGGACGGCTTTTTTTGCCAATCTGATGCAATATATCAGGGTGCCACATAGCTGGGTTTTTGTCCGGGCTGTGACCATCGAGGAACCATGCATCAACCAAGAACGGCCGATCAAGAAAGGCGGCAACATCTCCGAAAAAAAATTTGAAGCGTACGGAAATGCTTCCGCAGGTAAAGTTCAGAGTGTTCATACCCTCAGTCAGAGACCCCAAAAGCCTGTCCCACAGGGGAAAAAACACGGAGCCCACGTCTTGAATATTCGAATAAAACGCGCGAAGAATCGCGATACATTCTTTTGAGGAAAGGGGGTATGCATCCACCGTATAATACGTCAGAGTTGTACCGGGGACCTCCTGCATAAGGTTTTTGAGAAGCACAATAAAATTCAATGCTGTGCCAAAACCGGTCTCCCCCACGGTAAGAACCGAATTTTTTTTTGCACTATCCAAAACCCCGCTCCCGTCAATAAATACATAGCGGGACTCAGCATCCCCCTCCAGGGGAGACGTAAAATAACAGTCGTTAAAATGTGGATTTTCAGGTATATCCATGAGCGGTCCTTTCCAGACATCACGTATAATATACCGGATATACCTGAAAAAGTAAACTCTTTATCACATACCCGGCCCTTTGGGATTTCCATACCAGGACTCATCTTCAATTTCCTTATACAGATGAGTGGACTCCTTCCAGTGTGTACCAAAATTATTATCCCGGGGTGATTCCAGATCGGGAGACAGATACCATGACGTTCGTGCAGAGGAGGAAAGATACGGCCATCCGCTCTGTTCGTAGTTATTAAAATATATCAAATAATCCAGAAGTACGTCTGTATCATAGAGAAATAATGCCCCCGAGGTGGAAGCAAGGCTGATATTTACCACCGTATCTACCTCCCAGACCTCGCGTGCGTCAAGGGAGCCGATAACATAGAAGGAGTCAGGTTCAAGGCTCAGTGGCCCGAAGCTGTAGCGTCTCTCATTGTGTATGAGATACAGGGAATCAATGGACTGTAATTCTTCACTGCGATTTTGAATTTCAACAAACTCAATGCCGCCGTGACCACCGCCGGTGGCACAGAACTCGGTTATAACCAGTCCCCGTTCAACCTCTCTGCCCAGGGCAAAGGTGGTATCACCGGAACCGGTGAATATTGTAACGGGGGTATTATCAATAATAATATCAAGATCCATATCACCATTATTTATCAGGTCAATCTCGATGGAAGTATTCTCATTGGTAAAGGTAAAAAGCGTATCCCAATGGCTCATTGTATCACTGTTTTCACGCAGAGTTGTCAGGGATATGGTACCCAGTGCTCCAAAGGGTATTTTATTAAGACCAAGAATCATTCGCGGGCTTCGTTCCTGACGATCTTCAAAAAAACCGGAATCCGCAGAAAAGGCAAAGATCACACTGTCTATACTAGTGGGAAGATTATACAGCTGCGCCATGATTGACCCCACAAGAGGAAGAAGATGAAGGGTCACCGTCTGTATCTCTTTTTTGGTAATATCCACAGGAGCCTCTACGGGAGCATGAATGGTGTCACCGTCAGCATCTGTGGTCCAAGCTGTCAGGGTATATGACCCCTCCGGTATATGCTCGAAATTTATTATTTCCACCGCCCCGCTCCGCGAAACTGACGTATCCACCTGATAGTCGCCGTCCTGGGAAACTATCTGAAGATGAAGATCGGTATAATGACTGTAGAGGGTCTGCGGACCGCTGGATACCACCCCATCAATGGCGCAGGCAACCTGCAGAGTACTGGATTGATCCGATGACACAATTGTTTCGGAACAGGACATAAGAAAAACTGAAATGCATAAAAAGAGAAATATCATAGAAACTCCCTGTTAAGGTAACATTATGAAATTGAATGTATAGGTAATATATAAAAAAAATGCGCCGATGCGTGTTTTTTGTTGTGTACGTATTATTTCATGGCATTCAGCTTCTGACGTATTTTTTCATACAGCGCTATTTTCTTTTTCTTGTGCTGCTTGATACGATGTACAAAGTCATTGTTTTCAAAGGATCCACGTACACAGAAAAAGTCGTCCCGACAGGATTCACTGTCTTCATCCATACCGAATCCCACCATTGATTTTGCATCAAATTCCTTGGAGGCATCTTCTATAAAATAGGTATCAAGCTCCAGAGTAACATCAATCCATTCCTTCAGAAGTGAACAAAGGGTTTGAGTTGAAAGGGTCCAGGGATCTTTTCCTGTAAATTCCTGAATATGTGCTATTGCCCAGTTCCATGAATAGCTTCGGTAGTTCTCATGAACAGAACAGAGGCTGGAATAAAAAGCTTCAAGTGTATCAATATCACCGTCTTCGACTCTGCTCAAAACTGCGTCCACGGCTTCCTTTGGTGCCACCAGACCGGCGATATCCACCCAGTGGCCGGAACCGCAGCGTGAATAATCCCTGAGCAGATCATTTAATTCCTCCCTATTCGCGAAGGTACTGTGTCTGAGGTGGTTGCAGAAAATATTGCCCAGATATTTTTTTATGCCCAGGGTATAATAATGTATTCCCTTTTCAATGGAATATACGGGTATATCCGTTCCCTTATACTGGCAAAATTCCCGGCCGAATCGGTTTTCAGACTGGATTTTTTTTAGAATTCTTCGCCCGGCAACAATATTGCTGACACTGTTGGGAGTTAACAGGTCAAAATTTATTATATCCCGTTTTGCACCGCTGCGATGATCACGCTCACGCCATTTATCTGCATCCCGGATGGTTCCCACGGACTTGAGATTCACTCCGGGGATAAGGACGGTCAGGGCATTTTTCCCTTCCACAAGATAGGAGTAGGGCATATACCGGGTGTCACAATGCGATGTATGACGCCCCAGCAAAAGCGTGAAATCACCGATTCGCGACGGCCAGAGAATATATGACCCGCTTGCAGTCTTTGAGCCCCGCCCCATAATACCCTGATGAATCGGGCCGAGCTTATAGGCATGATTGCTTTGGTTGGAGCCGCTCCCGGCATTCATAAAGGAAAGGTAGGCAGAAATAAGCAGGGTGGATCGATGGTGGGTTGCCGTAAACGGTGCGGCAAAAATTGCAAAAGCCTCTCCGTGATGGCCGATGAAATTGGAGAAAAAGAGGGAATGCTCCGCAGAAAACTGTTTTGCAAGTTCAGCTCCTTCACCGATAAAACAATTTGACACAATGGATCCGTCGAGAATACGGGAATTTTCGTTAATAATAAAATTATCGGCAATCACCGCGGTACCAATACGAACAGGTCCGTCTTCCGTGCTGTTCACAGAACCGTTTTTGAGACGTTCCACTCCGTGAATATCAGCACGGTCGCCAATTTTAACATTGATAATATTGCGGCAGCTCACAATGGAGCAGTTATTTCCCACACGGCCGCGCTCAGCATGCTTGTGAGAAATATTGTATTCAGCCATGGCGGCTAACTGAGCCTGCAGCTTTCCCCGGTGCCGGTAAAAGACCTGAAAATAGGCAAATTGTGCAGAAAGCTCATCAAAGATGCGAATGGAGCGTCCGCCCTTCTCGTTTAAAACATTAACCACAGTGCCATTTCCAAAAGAGGTTTTCCCCTCCACATACAATGCATCGATATTCTCAATAAGAACACACTCACCGATATCATAATTGGCAAGATAGTTGTTGACCTTATGAATCAGGCATTCATTACCCACACTGCAGTTGTGTATTTTTACATCATACAGTCCGGAAGGCGTTTGCACACCGGCTTTATTTTCATAGGTTTTTCTGAACACACCGAGAAACACCTCGCCGGAGAAAACTACATTCTGTATGCGCGAAGCATCAAAGGGATCCCGGATCCTAATACGCTGCCAATCGTCGGACCGGCAACCGTTTTCCTTCAGGAGAGTAATTTCTGTTTCTGAAAGCGGTCTGTATGTCATTGAATATCTGCCGGAAGTGAAAAATTAGTACTGCATCCTATGAGTATAGTATACAACAAAACCACAACCTATGCCGTATTTTTATCCATTCGCATGGTTCCCGTAAAAACCGTATGCGCTGCACCGGTCATAAAAAGAGGCGCATCTGCGGCTTTGTTCCATTCAATCAGTAGATCTCCACCGGGCAAATGAACCGTCACCGAATGGGATAAGCGGTTTTCAATAATCCCGGCAGCAGCGGCTGCACAGGCTCCTGTACCACAGGCCATTGTTTCTCCGCACCCGCGTTCCCAGACACGCATATCAACTTCATTTCTGCCGCGTATCCGTATAAATTCCACATTTGTTTTATTGGGAAAGAAGTCATGGGTTTCTATACGGGGCCCCTGTTTTGTAACAAGGTAATCTGTAAGCTCATCCGCAAAAATAACAGCATGGGGATTTCCCATGGAAAGAGCGGTGAAAGAATAGGTGGTGTTCCCTACTTCAATGGCCTTTGAAACAGCAAGAGGCCCAGGAATATCAATGGGTATTTGGGCTACTTCAAACTGCGGTACCCCCATATTCACCCGATACCCTGCGGCTGTTTTAACGATGGACTTTGTACCGCTGAGGGTTTCAACGCGGCACTCTTTTTTTGAGAATCCCAGAAATTCATCCACAAAGGCGGCGAAACAACGAATACCATTGCCGCACATTTCCGCCTCAGAACCGTCACTATTGAAAATGCGCATATAATAATCACCATCTCCCTGCGGCGGCAGGACAAAAATCACCCCATCAGCACCAATTCCGAATGAGGGATCACAAATAAAGGCCACATGGGGGATCAACTTTTCAACGGGGGTTGCATATCCGTCAATCAGCACAAAAGTATTGCCCAGACCGGTCATTTTTGCAAAGGAAAAATTCATAGTCACCATCCCGGAGATATTTGATTCATTAGAGATTGCGTAATTTTTTCCAGGGCACGCATTTTCCCCGTTTCTTCATCCTCTGAAACGGCATTGTACAGACCCTGCTCCCGAATTATTCCGGAAAACACGGTATCCCCGGAAGTAATATCCACAAAGTTCAGTTCTGCTGCGACAGTTACAGAATAGGAAATTATATCCGCATCATCCCAGGAACCGCCATAGTCGTCAGCTCTGCGATCATATTCCATAACTTCCCCCCATAGCCGTCCGTCCCCATCGTCCCTACCTGTAATCCTGACACCCTGACGACGAAACCGGGCTGAAAGAGAGTCTGTCAGTTCATCAGCCACGCCCGGTACGGACGTACCGTTCTCAAGGGTACGCAGCTCAACACGCTTAATATGCGCCGGAAGAGAAGAGCCGTCAAAACTGTAATATCCGCACCCCACACATATAAGAGCTGCGATAAGCAGCTTATGGGCCTTCATGAAGCTGTTCCGTAAGATCCCGCGCACGCCGGGCGCGTAAAACATCAAGCTCGTCTTTTCCGGGCTTTTTCCCCGGGGCATTCAATGCAATATTGCTCTGCATACACTCCAGTATCATTGTATTGAGTTTTTCCATGGAAATATCCACAATTCCGCAGTCTGCCCCCAGGCGTATATTGGAGGTAAGATTGAGAAGCTGGGGGATGGTAAGTATGCGGGCAGAACCTAAGAGTCCCAGGGACCGGAAAATCTTGTCTTCCAATTCCCGGGGCGCCTCTTTCATAATTTTCTTCCGGGCCGCACGCTCTCTGTCTGCCAAAGACAGCATAATACTCGATGATTTATCAAGCATTTCCTCTTCGGAATCCGCCACATAGGCCCCTGCCCGTATACTGAAAAGAGCGCCCCAGGAATCTGATCCCGTACGAAATTTCCCTTCGGAAAGAAATCCCATTTGACTCATTCCGCTTAATACATCTGTTATTGTTTCCGTCAGAATCAGGGCGGGCAGATGGAGCGTAAATTCAATCTCAAGCCCCGTACCGGAATATTTTGCATTGGAAAGCAGAAACCCCTTTTTCTCAGTAAAGGCATAGGGCAGATTATCCCCGAGATAGGAATCGGTCTTGTTAATTTTCTCCCACCCTTCATACAGATTATCCCGGGGACAATCGACATATATCTGAATATGATTCCCGTCATTTATCAGACAATTGGGATTTGATGAGGAAAACACAACCCCCCGGTCCCCATCGGCTTTTGCCAGTGAAAGGGGAATATAGTCCCGTTCAAAAAGAAGCGTTTTTCCCATATCACCGATATGAGAAAGATTTATAGCTTCGTAATCCGGGGCAGAGGAGGAAAGAGTTTGGGAAACTTCTTTAAAAATCAGGGATTTCTCCATGGCTGAAGCCTTGGGAGGAAAGGGGTATTTTTCCAGATTTCGGTAAAGCCCTGCACGTCGTGCAAGTATGACAGAGTCCCCCGAAGCCTGAAGCCACTGTGGACAATCAAGAAGTATTTTTTCCAGATTCATAGGCTACCTCCCGTCTGAAGCTGCTGTATTCGGTCCCGAAGTACCGCCGCCAGCTCATACTTCTGTTTCCTGACAGCCCGGTCCAGTTCGTGTTTCAGATATTCTATTTCCGTGCTGCAGCCCCGTGTTCTGGAATAGTTGTATGTTTTGCCATGGTAGAAAAAACTGCGTTTCTCATGTTGTGTTTTATCGGCAATTATATTTTCAAACACGTCATAACACACCGAACACCCGGCAATCATATCCTCTGAGAAGGCCTGTTCCTTTTTTCCGCATTTGGGGCACACCCGCTCCGGTGGAGGAGGCTCTTCTTCAATCTCCGCTTCCTCGAAATAGAGATCATCCCCGTCCTCAAAATCGCTTTCATCAAAATAGGGTTTTTCCTGATCCCGCGTGGGTATTTCAAGACCCATTTTTTCCGCACAGGAGAAGCAGATATGTTTTGTACTTGTATCTGTACCTTCAATGCGGGTTAAGAGAATTCGTGCAGGATTTTCCCCGCATGATTCACATAGTTTCATTTACAAACCCCTTTTTTCTATTGTTCCGCTGCTTAGGAATAGGCAATAATCCATTTCCTTTGCCACATCATAATCATGGGTGGCAATAACAAAGGTCTGATTATTTTCCCTATTGAGCCGATCCAGCAGTCTGAGAAACTGCAGGGTATTTTCCCGATCAAGATTACCCGTGGGTTCATCGGCCAAAACCACTGCCGGATTATTAAATAAGGCCCTGGCAAGAGCTACCCGCTGTTTCTCCCCGCCGGAAAGCTCCGCCGGGTAATGGTTTGAGCGATTGCACACACCAATACTTTCAAGTAGCTCTTCCGCCCGATATCGAGCCTGCTTTTTCTTCATTCCCCGTATTAATCCGGGAAGAAATGCATTTTCAACGGCGGTAAAATCATTGAGGAGATGGTGAAACTGAAAAACATAGCCCAGTTCCACATTTCTAAAAGCGGTGATATCCCGTTCATTCAGCATGTCAATACGGTGACCGTTTATTGACACCTGACCCTCTGTAGGAATATCCAAACCACCCATTATCTGCATCAGTGTTGTCTTTCCCGAACCTGACGCCCCCATAATGGCAACGGTTTCACCCCTTTGTATTGAGAAATTCAACCCCCGCAATACGTGTAATACGGTATTATTGTCGGCAAAGCTCTTATGAAGATTGTTCACTTCTATCATCAGTCTATCCTTACTGCTTCTGCAGGGATGAGTTTTGAAGCCTGCCATGCCGGATACAAGGCCGCCAGAAGACAGAGAATATTTGCTGCTGCAAAGACTGCTATTACATCACTGTAACGCAATAAAACGGGCAGGTGATTTATAAAATATACATCGCCGGGCAAATCTATTATCTGGTACCGGCTTTGCAGATGACAGATAAGAATCCCCGCCACAGTCCCAAGAGAGGACCCGATAAGCCCGATAATTCCACCGTTAAACAGAAATATCCGAATAATGGATTTACGCGATGCACCGATGCTGCGAAGGATGCCGATCTCTTTTCGTTTCTCCAGTATCATCATAATGAGTGAAGAGGCAATATTGAAGGCTGCAACCAGCATTATCAGGGAAATAACAATAAGAATGACCCGCTTTTCCACCTCCATCCACTGAAAAAGCGATTGGTTGCGGCTTTCCCAGTCTATCCGTGTGTATTCATGACCCAGGGTTTCATTCAGCTCTTCTGCGGTCTGACGGGCCGCAAAAATATCCCTGCAGTGAAAATTAACAAATTGAACACCCGATATATTATAGAGGTTTTGCCCCTGATTCAGAGAAATATAGGCAAAAAGCCGATCATACTCGTGCATACCGGTTTCAAAGATACCCGCAACGGTGAACCGGGTCATGGTGGGTGATATATTGGTCATATCCGCACCGGCGGTTGTACTCATTAACACCAGCTCGCTTTTCACATCAACGCCAAACCCTTTTGCCAGACCGGAACCGATAACAATGGACGGAAGCTTTCTTCCACGCCGCGATACCGTGCTGTCCAACCCCCACGTTCCCCTGACAATTGTTTGGTCAATTCCTGTGACATGAGCTTCCAGACTGTCAACCACGGCAAAAACCTTGACCCCGTCCTGTATGGGCGGCACATCCCGTTCAGGATTGTAATATTCAATAACGGATTTGCCTTCAATGGAGGGGGAAACAGCGGTTACCTCCGGATGACGGCCCACTATTGCAGCCAGGGAGTCATAATTCTGTATGGGCCGGTAATGATAGCGGCGCAGCTGCCCATGAGGAAGGGCTCCGGTTATCTTATCGCGGACCTCGCTATGAAATCCGTTTGAGATGGACAGAGCAACAATGAGCACCATGGTCCCGAGCATAACGCCAAGTATGGACATATGGGTTATGAGGGTTATAAACCCCATTTTTCGTCCGTGAAGATACCGCAGAGATACAAATAATTCCACACATTCTCCGTTACAAATGATTGCCCCACAAAATATGTTATGTCACAGCATGTTTGAGTACAGAATGAATTTGTCCGGGATCCGGTCAGGCAGCACCGGTGCATACGAAAAGAGGCGGCATATAGCCGCCTCTTCCTCAGCCGACCGTTGCGGTCGGCTGATATCTCATCATCACACACATTCACATAGAGTGGGGGGAGTATCCCACTCGTTTACCAATATACAACAAATTATTTAAAAAGTAAACAGAAAAATACAAATTTTGTTTTTTTTTGGAATCACATGCCCTTTTAAACAGCTGTGTATGATTTCCCCTCTGCTGTTTTGACCGTTGTCGAATGTACATCGTGACTAAACATCGATAATACAGAGTGTCAGATCATCCTCCAGAGGTACACCGCCGATATGTGCATTGACCGTATCCAGAACATGGCGCACGCTCTGACGGGGCGGCATTGCAGCTCCTTCTGCCACACAGTCTTCCAGCCGGCTCTCTCCGAACTGACGGGAATCCTTGTCCATGGCCTCCGTAATACCGTCAGTGTACAAAAATATGCGGCTTTGGCCTTTTGTAAAGGATATGGTATTTTGGGGAAGGGAAAATTCCTTAAACATCCCGATAAAAGTGCCGTCAGAGGTAAGTCTTCGCAGCACCTTTGTCGGTCGGTCCACCACATAGACCGGGCAATGCCCGGCGGATGTATAGGTCATAGTCCCCGATGCAAGATCAAGACGGGCATAGAAAATCGTCACAAATTTTCCCGCCGGAACATGCCGCACCAACACCTCATTAATATTTTCGAGCACCGCCGCAGTATCCATATCTGCCTCGGCATACTGCCGAAGCAGGACCTTTATCATGCCCATAACCAGAGCAGAGGACGGCCCGTGTCCGGATACGTCGGCAATAACAATATTGTATATTTCAGGAGCTGTTTTGAATATATCGTAATAATCCCCGCCAACCTCCTCCTGGGGAATATAATGAGAGGCAGCGGATATCTTTCCGTTATGCGGCAAAACTGAAGGTAGCAAAGCCTCCTGCACCATTCGCGCGCGGTTCAGCTCCACGGCGTTTTTGGTGTTGACCTTTTTCATCTCCTGTATCATAAGAATATTATCAATGATAAGACCCGTATTCTGAATATATTCCGAAAGCGTTGATATGTCCCGCGCCTTTTCATCCTCATCCATATACATGGTATCCAGCCAGAAAAATCCAAGGGACGGAATATTTCTGGACCGCAGAAGCAGCCGCTCCTTACGCTCGCGTTCAACGGGGGTGTCTCCTGAGGAAAAACAAATATCCCTGCCTTTATAGCCCGATGTCTCCTTCACAAGAGGCAATACAACAAAATTTGAACTTGAGAGTAACCGGGAAAGAATATGTTCATCTTTTTTCCCGTACTCCTCAATATCAAAGGGGGTCCCTTCAAAAATAACCCGCTTTAAATCATCATCCAGTTCTCCCACAGTAATTTCCTTATTCATACGGTCCTGTGCAGCCCGTGAAAATCCGTAAGAACGCTCAACATAGAGAGAATACCGCTCATAGTCCAGGGAGAAATACACCGTTCGCCGAAAGGAGGTAATATCCTGAATGGAATAGAGAAGAATACCAATCACTTCGTCTATTGTGGTAACACCATACAGAAGATTTGTAAAACGGGTCACCACGGTACTGTTCATCAAATCCTGCTGCAAGCGGGCATTTTCCGCTGTCAGCTCATCAATAATCTGCCGGGATTCATCATGAATATCCACTTAATTGCTCTCAAGGAGAAATTTTTCGATAAAGGCATCTATATCCCCGTCCAATACCGCATCAACATTGGAGGTTTCAAAACCTGTGCGGTGATCCTTAACCATATTATAAGGATGCATTACATAGGAGCGTATCTGACTGCCCCATTCTATTTTCTTTTTTGTTCCGCTTTTTTCATCTTTTTCCTTTTGCTCCTGCTCCTTATTGTACTGACGCAAACGGGATTTCAGCATTTTCATGGCGGATTCACGATTTTTTATCTGGGAACGCTGGCTTTGGCACTGCACCACAATACCTGTTTCCAGATGGGTTATCCGCACAGCGGAATCTGTTTTGTTGACATGCTGCCCTCCCGCCCCGCTTGCACGATAGGTATCCACGCGAATATCGTTTTTATCGACAACCACCGTATCATCCTCTTCTATAACAGGATAGGAATAGACTGAGGCAAAGGAGGTATGACGCCGCGCATTGGAATCGAAGGGAGAAATACGCACCAGACGATGTACTCCGCTCTCCGCCTTAAGATATCCAAAGGCGTACTCTCCCTTTACTTCAACGGTCGCAGTCTTTATACCCGCACCGTCACCGGGCTGTGACTCGATAATTTCCGTGCTGAACCCTTTCCGCTCGAACCATCGAAGATACATCCTGAAAAGCATATCAGCCCAGTCACAGGACTCTGTGCCGCCGGCTCCGCTGTGAATGGTCACTATGGCGTTGGAAACATCGTCCTCATCATTCATTTTCAGAAGAAATTCAAGATTCTGTATCTTTTTCTGAAGCTTTTTAAACAGTGGGCGCAGCTCCGCCAGTTCCTCTGAACCTTCTTCATTACCCACAAGCTCGTAGAGTTCATGAATATCACGGGCATCTTCATTCGCTTTTTTCCAGATTGCCACAACGTCCTTTTGGGATTTCAGTTTCTGAAGAATGGCGCCGGCTTTATCAGAGTCATTCCAGAATTCGGGGGAAAGGGATTTCTCTTCAAGCTGCGCAATGCTTTTTTCCTTCTCGGAAATCCGCAGCAGACGTTTCAGATCCTCTATTCTGCTGAAGGCTTTTTCGATGGCTTCCGTGGATATATATTCTTCCATATCATCTCCTGTTGTATATTAAAATATACATATTGTTAAGAAAGGTAAGGACCCTTAATATGGCTCTGAATAAGATTGAAAAACGACGACTGAAGGCCGCTGCTCACGGTAAAAAGCCTGTGGTGCGAATAGGAAAAGAGGGCCTGACCTCACCGGTTATCGATGCCCTTGAGGAGGTCATTTCATCACGGGAACTCATCAAGGTAAAGTTTTTGGAAAATGCCGTCTTTGATAAAGTCCGGGATCCGGAAAAACTCTGCCGCGCCCTTTGTGCCGAATGTGTGGGCGTTGTCGGGCATACTGCAATAATATACCGTTATAATGCAGATAAGAATACCCATGTATAACCTATGAACTCCCCTGTTATATTTCACGTTGACATGGATGCATTTTTTGCCGCTATTGAACAGCGTGACAACCCAAAACTACAGAATGCCCCCGTGGTGGTAGGTGCACGTCCGGGACAGCGCGGAGTGGTCTGTGCCGCCAGTTACGAAGCGCGGCGATACGGTATCCATTCAGCACTGCCCGTAAGTACAGCGTATGCCCGCTGTCCCCAGGCGGTATTTCTCCCCCCGGATATGGAAAAATACCGCCGGGAATCCAGCAGGCTTATGGATCTGCTTGAGACATTTACCCCGCAGTACGAGCCCATTTCTGTGGATGAAGCATTTCTGGACATGACGGGGACACAAAAGCTTTTCGGCGCGCCGAAAGAGGCCGCAGTGAAAATACAGCAGGCAATCAGATCAGAACTTCATCTGCCCGCGTCAATCGGAGTGGGGCCCAACAAGCTCCTTGCAAAGATCGGATCCAACCACAATAAGCCTGAAGGTATTACCATGCTGCCCTTTGAAGAATCTGCAGTCAGGGAATGGCTCAAGCCGCAAGGGGTATCGGTATTATGGGGTATTGGAGAAAAAACAACCGAGCGACTGGCAGTCCTTAAAATAAAAACCGTTGAAGACCTGTGGCACAAAAGCATGGAGGAACTGATTTCTCTCTTTGGAAAGCAGGGACGCGATCTCTTTTACAGAAGCAGAGGCATAGATCTGCGAAAGGTGCAACACCGGGAAACCGCCAAAAGCATTGGCAGGGAACAAACCTTCCAACGTGACACGGGAGATTTTACCCTGGTACGCAACACCCTTCTAAGACTCTGCAATGAAGTCTGCGCACGTGCCCGCCGGCAAAACCTGTACGGCACACGCCTGACCCTTATCTATCGCAACTCCGCCTTTGTGCGCCGAACCCTTTCCGTAACACAATCCGTTCCGGCAAACTCCACCGGTACCATATTCACACCGCTTCTGAGGAAATTGGAGCAACACTGGCCCCGCATACAGCCCCTGCGCCTTATCGGCATATCACTTTCTGGATTTTCCGGTGAAATGCAACAGTCGTTTATGCCGGAAGAAGACAGGAATCTGCAGTGGGACACAAGCGACTCCCTTCTTGACCTTCTTTCCCACCGGTTTGCAGATATCCCCTGCAATCGCGGAAGCCTTTTGTAAAACACCTGCGGAGCTAGGAAAACTGAAGGTCGTACAGCTCTTTATATCGGCCGTTTTTCTGAATCAGTTCCTCATGGTTTCCACGTTCCACAATACGCCCCTGATCCAGAACAAGAATCATATCAGCCCGTACTATTGTTGAGAGCCGGTGGGCTACCACAAAGGTTGTCCGGTTATTCATCAGTTTGTCAATTGCATCCTGTACAAACTGTTCAGACTCTGTATCAAGGGCAGACGTCGCCTCATCCAGCACAAGAACAGCGGGGTCACTGTAAAGAGCACGGGCAATTGCCAGACGCTGCTTTTGTCCTCCTGAAAGGGTGATGCCGTTCTCACCAATTACAGTTTCTGTTCCTGCGGGAAGCTTATGGATAAACCCCTCTGCATTTGCCGCTGAAATAACATCCTGAAGAACCTTTTCATCTATATGAGGGGCCCCGTAGGCTATATTTTGGGCCACGGTATCATTAAACAGAACCGTATCCTGGGATACAGTTCCAAAAAGCGATCTAAGGGAAGAAAGACTGTATTCCCGAATATCATGGCCGTCAATGGTGATACGGCCCTTCTTCAGAGCATAATAATTTGGAAGGAGATCCAGTATTGTGGACTTCCCTGAGCCGCTGGATCCAACCAGGGCACAGATCTGTCCCTTTTTTACGGAGAAACTGATATCCTGCAAAACCGTTTCGTCATACCCGGGATACTCAAAGGAGACAGAATCAAATACGATTTCCCGGGAAAGATCCGCAATTTCCCGAGTGCCGGAATCCTCTTCCCCGGCAATATCCAGTACGGAAAATACCCGTTGTGCAGCGGAGCGGCCCTGCTGAAGATATCCGTGCACCTGTGTTATCTGTTTTATCGGAGCATGCGTGGAAAAAAGTATCAGGAGATAGCGCAAAAAATCCTCCGAGGAAAAGGAGGTGTCACCTTCCAGGATTTTACTGCCGACAAACCAAAGGAGAACACTGGTCATAAGAAGGGAAACAAACTCATTGATGGGGGACAATGCCGCAGATATCAGTTTCTGGCGAATGGCGTTTCTGGTAAAAACCCTGTTTGTACGACGGAATTTATCCGCCTCATATCCCTCACCGTGAAACATCTTTACCACCTTAATCCCGAAAATGGTCTCGTGAATTATTGCAACCACATCGGAAAAAGATTCCAGCATTCTCCGGCCGCGGCGCCGGATAACCTTTCCACCCCGGGAAATAACAAGGCCGATAACGGGATAAATAGTGAATACCAGCAGGGTCAGCCGGGGATTAATGATGATCAGAAGAACCAGGAAAAATACCAGCTTCAACGGAGCGGTCATAACATGATTGATCGACTTGGTCAGGGCATTCTGTACATCATTAATATCCTTGACCAGATGCGAAATTATTGTACCGCTGCGGCGGATATTAAAAAACCGCATGGGCTGGAAAATAATATGGGAATAAAAGGTATTCCGCAGGGATTCAACCACCTTGAAATTGAGTAAAAAAATCAAAACGTTTTTTATATACAGAATACTGTTTTTAATCGCAAAAAGTATGGGAATAAGAATGCACATAAGGCGCAGGACAGCCATATTATCACGCCTTCCTCCGGCGCTGAGAAAATTCCAGGTATGGTAGTTGAGCCACTCGTTGATGTTCTGCACGGAAAAGGGTATTTTTTCAACAGCCTCAACGGAGGGTGAAAAAATAATATTCAGCAAAGAGCTGCTAAACCACAGGGTAAGACCTTCCACAAACACCAATGCGAAGGCCGCGAGAATACTGAAAAACAAAATACCCTTATGGGGATACAGCTGAGAAAACAGTCGTTTATATCCGGGATCCATACTCATTCCACTTTAAATCAGACGTACCTGAATATACCTCAGGAAGAAACAAAAGAGAACCCTCAATACAATTTCAAAACCGTTTCCTCATATTCTTGTACAGTTTCTTTTTTTCCATCTCCCGCAACTGCCGCTTAATATCAAAGAGCTTTTCCTTTCCCGCCGCCTTAATCTTTTCAGAGGCCTGTTCAAGCTCATCGAAGAATACCGTCAAAGCCTCCAAATCGTTTTCAAGGTTTTTTTTATGTGCATAGAACCGTTTTTCCTCAAGTTTTTCCAAAAGCTTTTGTGCCGCATCCCGCTGTTTGTAATATTTTTCCAGACGGCCAATAACTGCCTGATTCCGCTGCTTTATTATACGCAGAATCTCAGTTTTGATTTTTTCTATATCCGACACCGATGCATGGGGGCGGATCTGTACAGTGTCCAGTCCGCTTTTTATAAACCGATGAGTAATATCAACGGTCTCCTGCGCATCATTGGCCGACTCCCTCAGACGGTCGGACAGTGTTTCCACCTCATTCTTCAGCTGGGAATCAATAAAATTAATATTTGTCACCGCAGCATCTCCTTATGAGCAACCCACATACACCAACTATACCATAGGAAAGAAAAAAAGCTATATAATTTCCATAACCGCCGCGGCATATTTTTGAGCAACCTCCTGTGAAGTACCCTCGGCATAGCAGCGAAGAATTGGCTCAGTATTTGATGCCCGCAGATGCACCCACCCGTCCGGATAGGTTATTTTGATACCGTCCCGGCGGTCCAAAGCAGCCTCTCCTGAGGAGAAATGCCTGTCAATTTTCTCCAAAACCGTAGCGGGGTTCATATTTCCGAGTTCAATCTTTTCCTTTATCAGGGGATATTCCGTCCAGGGCCGGGTTAATTCCGTAAGAGTTCTCTTCTTCTGCGCCATAAGCTCAAGAATAAGAGCCGTTGCCACCAAACCGTCACGCACCAGGGTTACCGCCGGATAAATAACTCCGCCGTTTCCCTCACCGCCAATGGGACAATTATTCTCCCGGATAGCGTCCACAACATTAGCCTCGCCGATTTTTGTTCGATAGAGGGAAACACCATGGGCCCTGGCCACATCGTCAATCACCATGGAGGTTGAGAGATTGGTTGCAACAGGTCCCGGTGTTTTTGCCAGCACATTATCCATGGCAAGGACAAGGGTCATTTCCTCTGAAATCGACTCTCCGTTTTCACCCATTGTAGCCAGACGGTCTGCATCCGGGTCATAGGCAAAGCCGCCCCAGGTGTTTTTACTGCTGCGAAGAAGATCCGCCAAATCTCCAAGATGTTCCGGACGGGGCTCCGGATTATGAACAAAATCCCCGTCGATCTTTGTGTGAACGCCCACCCATTTTACTCCCAGCCGCTCAAGCAGAGCAGGAAAAACAACTCCCGCAGCACCGTTGATAGAATCCACCGCAACGGTAATATCCGCTGCAGCAACAGCCTCAATGTCAATCATTGCACAGATCACATCAAGATGTGCCGCGCATGCATCGAGGGTTCTTTCCGGACGGGAAATGAAGCCGGCCATCTCATCGGGGGAGGGATATTCTCTGCGGCGAAACATCTCATAGATCTCCTCACCCTCAGAAGCAGATAAAAGCCTGCCCTCGCGGTGAACCATTTTATATCCGTTGTACGGAAGGGGGTTGTGACTTGCAGTTATAATAATTCCCGCACTGGCCTCAAAATGCCTCACAGCAAAGCAGGTAGTCGGTGTGGGAGCAATGCCAATGGAAATTGGTGTTCCCCCCGCTGCACGGATACCACGGCATACGGCTGCTTCAACATTCGCACCCGATGGTCTGGTATCCCGGCCGATTATCACATCACCACCACCGGCTTTTTTTGTCTGAACATAGGCCATTGCAGCCAGAAAATCATCTGTCAGAGGGTCAGGATAGGTTCCGCGGATTCCGGATACCGACATAATAGGCAGTTGGGACATGGGATACTCCTTTGGAGAATTTTTCTGTTAAAATAGTATATACCCCACTCCAGAGGGAAGCATAAAAAAAAGGAGCCCCTGAAGGCTCCTGAGATTATAAAATGTACCGCGCACCGCCTACTGCTTTGTAAAATCAAGGTCCAGGGTGGTGTAGGTAACGGGTACGTCCTGGCTGCCGTCGGTAATCTCTTCCACCTGAGGATCTTCATCCACAATTGTATCCCACTCTCCGTCACTTAAGACCTCCATACGCTTACGCACGGTCTCAAAGGTATCAACAAAGATGTGAAGAGTATCCCCTTTTATATCATATGTACCTTTATCAATAAATTCATAATACATCTTCTCGTGCTCGTTAATCTGTCCGTCCTTTTTGTTTTTGTAACGCGCCCGCCCGTCAGGAGTAAATTCGATGGTTTGCACCGTTATTGCATCTATCTCCTCGTGTATCTCACTTGATGCAGTATCGCGGTGTACCCAACGCCCGATTATCTTCGAAGCAATGGTATCAGCATGCTCCTGTTGCTCCCTGAGTGACGCCAATTCCTCTTCCAGATTTTCTGCTTTGCGTTCGGCCCGATACACATGATTCGTATCAAGAAGCTCCTCAACCTCTGCTTTTTGTGTTTCATACGCCTCAAGATGAAGCCCTGACAGGTGCTTTTGGGCCTCGGCATCCAAAGCGGATAACTTCTGAACAACCTCAGGCCGCAGGGAATCTGCTGCTGTTTCAAGAGCCTCTTCCGCATCTTCAACATATTTCAATGCATCACGATAATACTTTCGTGCGGCAGTGCCGTTACCCTGCAACCGGGCATTGCGTGCATTGTTAATTGCAGACTCCGCCGGACCGGTAATCTGATCAGGCACACCGGCTTCTTTATAGTGGGAGACCTGCTCAACAACCTCAGTAATCTGAGACATTTTCGGCCCCCTGCTACAGCCAAAAAACACAACGGCACCAAGAAAAAGAACCAATAGATTTTTCATGAACCAACTCCTTAAATAAATATCTGATAACTAACCACCCTATGGGTAAGATAATAAAATTTATAAAAAACACAGAAAAAAACATAATTTCTTTGACAAAAAAAAGAGACACGATATAATTATGAAAGTGTTATGCATATAGATTGGTGAGGTATCCGTGATAAAATCAGCCCTGATAGCTTTTACAATTCTTCTTTGTTCCACAAATCTCCTCGCCGACAACGACGATGGGGTTGACGGCCTGGAATATCTGCCAACACCCGATGTATCGGCAGACTTTTCCGTGGGCATAAACTACGACTTCCTTCGCAACCCGCTCTACCATTCCTTTGATAATTCCCGGGGGTACTGGGGGGTGAACATCCCCCTTCCATTGAAAATCAGCGATGAAATGATGTCTGAACTCACAGCTCCCGTTTCACGATATTTTACCGATGGTGAGCTCTTTGCCCCCGACGTTGTTATCCGCCAGTTTTCAAATACCGCAATACAGGTTGAGGTTCCCATGCTGGGAGGGGTCTGTTCCTTTGCAAATATAGACATGCTCAATATGCAGTACGGAAACCGCTTCTCCCTTCCCTCATCACTCTACTCTCCTCCTGACTCCCTGCTTATGGGAGAGGATGATGAAGGTGATGCCTCGGTTCTTTTACGCTCCTCCCTTGATGTTCCGCTGGAGTTTTCCCTTGGATGGGAGACAACAACCTTCGGATATCTCTATCAGTTTCACGATGTACCTCAGGATCTGTTTCTCGCCTTCAACCTCACCAGGCACCATACCTATTTTGATATAAGCGGCAATGTGAATATCAATATCGCGGGAGATATTTTCCTCGAACAGGAGTTGGGGGGGATCTCCATTTATCCCGACTATCACCTGGATAACAGCATTGACGGATATTATTCTTTGGATCGATGGAGTCCCTCCTTTGCCGCCAAATTCTGGCGGTTCTTTACAATTGCCCGGCTGGGGTTCCGCGATGAAGCTGAGGGGTGGCTTCGTGCAAGCTATTCTGTACCCTTCTTTATTGACGAAGAGACATTCCAGTTTTCCGACTCCCTGGCCGATCCCGAGAAAATCGTCCCCTATGTCATTGACCGTATGGATGATCTCAGTCAAAGCCGTACCAACACGGTACGACTTTCAACGGATAATAATCTTGTGTGGGAAATGCCCCACGGATTCACCTTCGGTTTTGAAATCATTCCGGAAAAACTCCGCCTATCCTATACCAAGGTGGCAAACCGTGTCAGGCTGGAGCTTTTTGACGACACCTATACGGGAGACCAGGATTTTATCAGGGACACCATCGATTTTAGGGTCAGTGCCATGGTGGATCACATGGTCAACCTGAAAGCTGATTTTAACAGTATAAATTTCACCGCCGGCTTTTTTTCCTTTGATGTAAGCTATGGTGACGATGATTATATTATTCGCTCTGTTATTGAGGACGGACGCTCTTCACTTGCGACATTCGGTGATGGTGCAATGGTGCCGATTCTCAGCGGCGGTGCCGTAATCGGGCAGGAATTTCAGCTCATGGGAGAGCTCAATGTCTTTCCCGTACCATCATTGAAAACCGGTGTTGTGTATAATTTTTAAGGCAGGAATCATATGAAAATACGTACCTTTGCAAGTATTCTCTGTATTGTGTGTTTTATCGGTACCTCAGCCGGTAAGGTTACTGAATCATCCACCCCGTATATTCTGACAGAATACCCCCTGGCCATTATGCCGCAGGACGAGGCAATCTGGATAAAATGGACCGGGGCAGCACGCCCGGATACCGAAGATACCCTTGACGACGGCACGCCCTATCCGGATTCCGGTTTTGTGTATCTAAGCCGTGATCCCGGCGGAAGAGATTTGAGCAACTATGAAATAAAACTGAATCCAGGGGAGTTACAGACTGATAATATCCTGATCAACGAAAAAGACTACCCGGAGCGGGGAATACAGTTTGTTCCCTCTGAACAAACCGACCTTGATGCCGGCATTTATTATCTGGTAACAGGGTTTGAAACATCCATTGAGGACCCCTTCGGCGGCGTAATTGATACCACCTTTGTGTCCAATGAAATTGAGTTTGTTGTGCGACACCGCTATCCACCGGAAGCCGAACATCCCATTGGCGACACTCTGGAGAATGTGACCCCGCAGTTTCGTTGGGCCGAGAAGGGGGATGTTCCCTATTATCACGTCATGGTACTTGAAGGATCACTTGACCTGGGCGACACCCTGGATTTTGACGATCTGGACCTTGAGGGGCTGAATATATTCTGGCAGGCCGTGACCTCAGATAACGAAATCACCTATGGCGCCCCCGATCCCTCGGGTATTATTACGGCAAGTCCCAAGCCGCTTTCTCCGGACGAGACCTACACGTGGATTGTCTTGAATAATTACGGCAACCATCCCGCGGCATCAGCCGTTGCACTTGTTCTGCCGAGAAAATTTCATATTTCAGGTGAGCGGATGACCATCCCGGAAAATATCAGCCCCGTTGAAACATCTCCGGACAATCCGGACACTCTAAGCAGTGAAGAGATTGAGTTTCGCTGGACAAATCTTGACCCGGAAGCAAATACGTATCAACTCTACCTGTATCGCATTATTGAAGGTGACGGTATCAGCACCAGAACCCCCGTATGGGATCAGGAATACTCCGCCGGCGGGTTTTCGGGGGACACTGCGGCGGTAACTATTGCTGCAAGCTCAAGCCTTTCACGGGATCTGTATTCGTGGAACATTATTGTAAAAGATGATGCCGGTCGGGGCACCTCCGGAGACTATTCTCAATTCTTCTATGATGTCCCCACGGGGGAGCTGGTGGTTTTTACCCGGGAAATAATTGAAACATCCCCTGACAAATACGATACCCTCGTAGTCCCCATGGCGGAGATTGAAGCGGAAATTCTTGAAGGATCCATGGAAACCATGGTGTTTTTTGCAAACGATGAGGGCTGGCTCGGAAGGGAAAGGCCAGTGGGAACCATGCGCCTGCACGCTACAAAGGACGGGTATGACCCCAGCACAAAAAAAACCGTGGACATAGTTGCTGACAGCACAAGCCGTGTAACACTCTATTTGCGCCGCCCCCTCTCAACAATATACGGAAAAGTAGTGGACGAAAACAGTTCGGTACTCAAAGAAGCTACCATAACCGCCGTTTCTGACCGGGGAGATACCGTTCAGGCAGAATCCGATGGCCGCGGAAATTATGACCTTACCTGCTATGAAGACAATTGGAATATCAGTGCAAAAAAATCAGGGTATTCCTCCAGCCAGAGCAGACGAATCTATGTTTCCGACGGCGAAGATAAACAGCTGGACACCCCCCTGTCACTTCGGGCAAATGAATATACCATTCGGGGAACCGTACTTAACGGCTCCGGTTCTCCCGTGGTTGGGGCATCAGTGGATCTGCGCAACACAGCAGGAGAAACAATCAACACCATTTCCTCCACGCCGAGCAACGGAGAGTATGCATTCTCCGTAACAAGCGGGGATTATCATCTTCGTGCCAGCAAAACCGGTTTTACCACTGCCCGTGATTCCGTTTTGAAGCTTACGGGCTCACGGGAAAAGGATCTCATACTTCAGGCCGGTGCACAGGTAATTGACGGACGCATATTCGGTCAGCAGTATAACAGCTCAGGGAATGCAGTCATAAACCCCATATCGGGAATAACAGTATATATAGAAGACGATGCTGACACCCTTGAAAGAGTTATAAGCGACAGCTACGGCCGATTCTCTGCAAGCCTTCCCGCCCTGATCGGGGACGATTTCTATCTGCTCAGCTACAATCGTACAGGATACATCAACGGAAGTGATACGCTGTTTGCCGGCGAAACTCAATTCCGTGACACCGTACAGGCCCGGGCATCTCTTAGCGGGCAGGTTGCCGAGTCACCCGAACTGCAGCGGGGCGATATCTCCCTTTCCCTCTACGACAGCGACGGAAATACCATAGCCGGTACCGAAAGCAGTCAGGACGGGGTTTTTGAATTTTACAACATTACAGATATACCGTACCTCCGTATTTCTGCCGCAGGTGACGGACATATACTGGATTCGTTTATTGCCTACGGATATGACGACGCTGTCCTGGAAGGCACCCAGCTTTCGGTGGAAGACGGTCGATTTCTCTATGACGGCACTCCGGTTAAAGAGCTCACCGTATTTATGGAGGAAGGCAGTATAGATATATCCCTGGAGGCCATTGGCACAGACGGGACCCCGCTTGATTCGGCCCGCATCAGCTACTCCGTCCCCCTTTCCCGAAATATTAACGCCGGGGACACCCTGAAAAATGCCGGGCCCGGTACCTATCGTTTTTCACTCACCACTCCGGTGGACTCCCTGATTGAATTATCCCATGGGGAACGTGTCATTACTGAGGATGATGCCCTGCTGGATGAAGTTATCGTCGATTCTGTATTTTTTCCCTTTGTATACGATATGCAGGATACGCTGCATATACAGGATCATACCATACACCTTTCCTGCCGCAACTATACCCCGGCAACGGGGATTGATTCAGTGGTGGTGTTTTTCCGCAGCAGCGGGAGTGAGACGTTTCACTCACATCGTGCAGAGCTGGCCGATAACTCCGCCGATGTACACACCTATGAAGCCGGACTGGATGCTGCAAACATTGTCAGTGGTGCCGGGTTGGAGTATTATTTTCAGGTATATACAGAAGAAGGACATATTTACGGGCATAAGCGGGACACGCGTTCTGCTCACGTAAAAGCGGATTCCCAAAGCATATCCCTGTATCAGGTCCGACCATCCATTGAAGACGCACTCATCCCCCGTGGACATTCCATAACTTTTGACATTATTGGTTTTTATGGTGATGCCTATACGCCCATTTCCTCAGATACATTCAACACAGATTATTTTCAATTGCGCTCCCGCGCAGGCAACTTTTCTCTTAAGCGGGACAAGAAAACCGCCCGGATAACCCCGGATACCCCCGGGCCGGATACCCTTGAAATTGTTTTCGACGGAGAAAATATGGCCGGTGAATATACGCTGGATCCTGATGTGAGTGACACGCTGCTGATTCCTTTGGAAATACTGAATACGGAAGTTGATTCCGTCTTTATTGAGAGCGCCCGAACTCTGCGGAATAACAGAATAACAAATGAGGAAAAACCGGAATTTATTTTTACTGCTCTCAACCCCGAAGGTGAAGAGCTTCGATTGTCACCAAACTGGAGGGTGTACCCCGATTCTGCCGGAAGCATGGATATATCAGGACGGTTTACCCCGAAATCTGATTTTGCCGGTCCCGTTCGCATTTCCGGTTTTCTGACAAATACCCTTACTACAGAATACAATCAGCAAGGAAACCCGCTGCAGGTTCGACACCGGGTACGGGATTCAGCCCAGCGCATTACCAATTATGATGGAATTTCCCTTGATATTCCCGAAAACAGCGTCCGCAGCGGAGAGAATCTGTATCTTGATCTGACCCCTTTATACTCAGACAACAAGGTACAAAAAGACGTACCGGAACGGGGCGTATCCCGGGCATCAGAGGTGTACACCATAGGACGAAGGGGTAATAAATTTAAGACAGAATCCGCCGATGATAATACCCCCCCTCCCGTTGATTCTGTTATTTTGCGTGTGGAAATCCCCGAAAAATACCGCAGTAAAATATCTGACAACGGTGAGAACATATCCCTTGCAGCATGGAATGCAGACTCCCTGGCGTGGAATCATATCTGGCGGGATTCCTCTCAGATTCCGAACATAACCTATTCGCCCGAAGACGGGGAGATTCACGTACCCGCAGGAAAAGTGCTGAATGACGAAGACTCCCTGCGTTTTACCCTGGTATATCGGGAAACCCAGGGAATTTCCGGCTCAGTCAGTGTTACCCCGACACCCTTTTCGCCCTATGTCTCCAACGGATATCTTGACGGTATAGACGGAACCATAGAAGGTACCTGTATTGAAGTGCATACCCTCAACAGTACCACCGGACAGGATCCGCAGGTAACTCTTGAAATTTTTTCTGTCACAGGAGACCCTGTGTGGAGAGCAAATTATCACAGCGTCCCCACGGGAGAACCCCTGCAGGTTATCTGGGACGGGCGAACCCGTGCCCAGCGCAGCGGGGGCGGATTAAGTGCTTCAAGCCGTGAGGAAACCCTGGAGCTCCGCGGAGACCGCATGTGCCGCAACGGACGGTACTATCTGGTGGTAACCATTGACGACGGCACCAATATAGAACGATACAGACAGGAAATAATACTTTTCAAATAAGCGGCTGGAGGCTGGTGTGAAATATACATATACATATTTTATATATTTTATCTGTGCGTTTTCCCTGTGGGGACGCCCATCTGTTCGCATCGGTGTAATGACACCGCGCACAAATGTATCTGACGGGCAGTTTGCCGACAGTGCTGCCAAGATCATCCAGGAAATCTTTCATGAGAAGGAGAACTGTGATGTATTCCTGGAACGCCGAATGACAATGGAATACGCGGTTATTGACGGAGATTTTCCCCGGCACTGCCGTGATCCACGCTGTGCATCTGCCCTGGGACAAATGTTTCAGCTCACCCGTGTTATATACGGCCATGTGGGAAAAAGCAACGGCCGGTACACAGCACAGCTTATTTCGGTTGATGTCACCCAGGAACGCATATCTGCAGAGTGTAGCATTGAAGGAAGGGAGGATATGTCCCTGGAGCAGGTATTGCGGGATGCTGTTGAAATCCTTACAACCACCGCAGCAGAAGACCGTGAAATCTCCTCCCGCCCCTATTACGGCGAAGCCGTTGACAATCGCCCTGCAATGATCATATCCTCCTCAGCCTATACCGCCGGAGGAATACTTTGGGGAGCATTGAGTAATACCCGCTACGGCGACCGGCTTTTTGATACGGAAGAACGCGAGAATTTAAGCGGCATTAATGCCCTTGCAAAGGACATTCCCACATCTGCGCGGGCAAAGGCCCTGGGAAACAGCTATGTAGCGGCATCAAAAGATGCTGACGGAGCTTTTTTTAATCCCGCCGGCATCTCCTGGATTGACGGTCCCCAGGTATCCCTGGCATATCAGTCACGATTCGGTGCCGTAAATAACATTTCCGCCGCCTTTGTAAACAAGGCAACCCGTGAAATCGGCTGGGGGCATACCCTGCAGTATACCGGAGCAGAATCCAGCTATCTTCAGGAAATGTATTTCGGCACAATCTTCTCGTACAGATTCAACGAATTATTCGACCGTCTCCGCCCCGTTTCCCTGGGAGCAAAGCTCAATATGGCCTCCATAAAAACAACCGGGGGCACGGGGGAAAATGCCGTGGAAGGAAGCGGTTTCGGTATCGGCCTTGATGTGGGGGGTATGGCGGAGCTCTCCGACAGAATTGATTTCGGCTTTGCCTTCTACAATCTCCCCTATTTTACAAATTATAACCGGGAAACCGCCGCAACTTCCGGTGTGACATACTGGGAGGCCCAGGCTCCGGTATTTCGTCTTGGCGGCACCTTCGATGTCCGTTACGGCACCTTTTTTATTGCCGAAGGCCAGATTCCGCTCTATGCAGATCAGCCCTGGCGCATGGCCGGCGGTGTGGAACAGCGGATTTTTCAGTACGTTCTTGCCCGGCTGGGTGCCTATAAGGACATTCTGGAATCGCGGGAATCACCCTGGCACTGGACCATGGGACTTGGTGTTGACATACCTCTTCGGGAACGCTCCATCAAGGGCGGAGTATCCTATGAAATCAACACCAGCGGAAAGCTGCGTGATGTGTGGGATTTTTCCATGCAATTTGAGCTGTAGGAGCTACGAAAAAAGAATTTCTCCGGCATCCATTGCGTGTGCGTATCCCTGATCATCACGGTACAGCAATTCTCCCCCGGGACCGATACCCGTAATAGTTGCGTGGAAATTCCCGGTGCTGCCGGAAATAATCCGTTGTTCTCCCCGGTATGCAAGATGGGTGTTCAGGTACGAGATAATCTGTGACAGATCCTGTGTCTTTTCCACGGCGGTGATATTTTCACGTATCTGATCCAGAATATCCTTTAGCAGTTTATCCCGGCACACCGGGGTGCCTGTTTCAGAATAAATGCTGGTCACAGGGCGAGTATCAATACTTCGGGCCCGACTGTTTACATTAAGCCCGACGCCGCATATAACCGTTTGCTTCTCCTGATAATATGTCCCCTCTGTCAGGATGCCGCATATCTTTTTCTCTCCCACAAGAATATCGTTGGGCCATTTGATGCGGGGGACAATATTTAATGATTCAAGAACCCGGGCAACACTCACCGCAGTAATCTGGGTAAAATTGGGAATAAAGCTGTTCATGGTGCGTGAAAGCGGAAGAATAAAAGAGAATGTAAGATCCTTTCCCGGAACCGACTCCCATGACCGATTATTCCGTCCCCTGCCGGCACGCTGACGATACGCTGTAACACAGGTAAAGGGTGCCGTATTGTGTCGGTTTTCCTTAAGATAATCGTTTGTGGACCACACGTCCTGCAATCTTTTAATACGAAACTGTTTTTTTCCGTCAAAGGTCATGGTTATTGTCTATGTTATATACATATCTGTAATAAAATACTTTCCGGATACCCTATACATGTCATTGAAACCGACTGAAACCCAAAACCTGCAGTCCCAGTTCCGTACGGGTGGTAAAGAAGGCGTTTTTCACCTTTTCTTTCTTCTTGTTTTCTGTGGCATCATTGGCATCGTTGTCTATAAAAACACCTCAAACACCCTCTCAGTGATACCAATGGGAAAGGATATGCACATCTTTCCCCCCCACCGCAACAGCACTTCGTCCCCCCGTGTAAACAGAAGGAAGGAATGCCTATCCTTCAATGATACAGGGCTCACATATACCTGTATCCCGGACACAAATCTCCATCTTTCCTGTGCGGGTATCCGTATAAAACTTGGAGATACTGCGCACTCACCCCGCCGTGGAATTTCATTACAGCAATATGATTATATGGAAATCACTGCTGCCTCCGATGCCCCCACTGTCACAATCAGCCTTGCAGCAGCTATTCCGGAATACAGCAGGGAGGACACACTGATGGGACAGCGAATCTTTCAGAAAATAATCGGAACAGATACTTCCCTATCCTCATACTCAATAGCCCTGCACTCCTTTTTTACGCCTCCCGGATGGTACAAAAAAAACTCTCTTACGTCCCCGATGATTTTGGAAAAGGACTTTTCCAATGTACTCCTTCTTCGTGTGGAAAACGGCCCCCATGCCGCGGTTAATGAACTCTCCCAAAAGCTGGAAATCCGGAAACTGCGTTTTGTACGGGACCTTACCGGATTTAATACCTGTGCCGCCATAACAATAATTGTTTTTATTTTTCTGTACCTGTATTATTTTTACTTCAGAAGAGGCCGGGAAAAAACAGTGGTTATACCCTATACCCAGCTGGAGATTTCAAGCTACCAGGACGAGGATACAGACAAAGTGGAAGCGTACATAGCAGACAATTACCATAACCAGAGTCTTTTGGTTAAAGATGTGAGCCGCCACACCGGTGTTCCCCTGGGAAAGATACAGTGTCTGCTGAAAAAGAAATTTTCCCTCTCATTTCGTCAGTATCTCAATGAAATCCGAATCTGCGAGGCGGAGAGACTGTTGTGTGAGACCGATCGTCAGGTTACGGATATAGCCTACAGGGTTGGATACAGAAATGTCAGCCACTTCAACCGGCTTTTTAAGGAAAAAAGAGGCGAGAGCCCGAACAAATACAGGAAAAACAAAGAAAAATAATCAGGTGGTGTACATGAGTCTTTCCGCAGGAATTGTCGGACTTCCCAACGTGGGTAAGTCAACCATATTCAATGCCGTTTCTTCAGGAAAAGCTGACGCAGCTAATTATCCCTTCTGCACCATAGATCCAAATACGGGTATTGTTCCCGTTCCGGATCCCCGTCTTTCTACCATTTCTGAGTTGGTGGAGCCGGAAAAGACCATACCCGCCTTTCTGGAACTGGTTGATATTGCTGGACTGGTGAAGGGCGCTTCTCAGGGAGAAGGCCTGGGAAACCAATTTCTCGGCCATATAAAAAATGTGGATGCCCTTATTCACGTGGTTCGGTGTTTTGATGACCCCGATGTTACTCACGTGGATAAAACCATTGACCCTCAGCGCGATGTGGACATTATCGATACGGAACTTATATTAAAAGATCTGGAAACCGTGGAAAAGGCTATACCACGTATTGAAAAACTGGTGAAATCCGGAGATAAATCAGCGAAATCCCAGCTGGAAACCCTGAAAAATCTGCGGGAAGGCCTCAACGAAGGTATTCCTGTGAGACAGCAGGCGGTACATGATCGCGGCGGGGTTCTTTTCCAGCTTCATCTGATTTCCGCCAAGAAAGTTCTCTATGTGGCAAACGTTGATGAGGATTCCCTTGCCCAGGGTAATAAATATGTCTCTGCACTGCAGAACATTGCCCAGAAAGAACAGGCCCTATGCCTTCCCCTGTGCGGGAAAATTGAAGCGGAGCTTGCAGAGTTGGAAGAAGAGGACGCGCGGGAATTTCTTGACTCACTCGGCATTGCAGAACCTGGCCTTGCAGCACTTGCCCGGGAGGCCTATGCGCTGTTGGGACTTCAGACTTTTTTTACAGCGGGAAAAAAGGAAGTGCGCGCCTGGACAATACGGCAAAACGCCACGGCACCGCAGGCAGCAGGAACTATTCACACCGATTTTGAAAAGGGGTTTATTAAGGCCCGGGTGTATACCCTGGAAGATCTCCTGCAGTACAAAACCGAAGCCGCATTAAAAGATGCAGGAAAAATCAGACAGGAAGGCAAGGAATATACCGTTCAGGACGGTGATATTATGGAATTCCTTTTTAACGTGTAGGGTGGAAGTATGAATGCTGTTTTAAGACAATTTTTCTGGTATAGTAACAGAGTGGGGTCCGCTCTTTTTTTAAAACGCAAGTTTAATATATCCCTGGACACAGAGGCAGAAAAACTTCCACCGCCACCGTACATTATCGTGTCAAATCACGCAAATTTCTTTGACCCCTGGATTGTGGCTCACTACACTCCCAAAAGCGCGGCCATAATGATGAATGAGTTTGGTTTCAACACATCGCGCATTACAAAAAAATACCTGGAAATGATCGGCTGTTTTGCAAAAAAGAAAGGCCAATCCGATTCATCCTCCGTAAAAAAGGCCATGAAAAGCCTCAGAAGCGGGCACCCTCTTTTGATCTTTCCCGAAGGACAGGCATCGTGGTCGGGAAAAACCCAGCCCATATACCCCGGGATTGAGCGTATTGCAAAAAAAACACAGGTGCCTCTTGTGATATACAGGATGACGGGTAATTTTGTCAGTAACCCCTGGTGGAGCACAGGCCCCGCACGAAAGGGCACAATAAAAATACACCGGCACGTGCTTTCCGCAGAGGAGGTGAAAAAACGCTCCCCCGAATCGCTTCGCCGGGACATTATTGCCGGTATTGCAAACAATGATGTAAAAGAGTGCAGCACCCATTCATTCTCCGGAAGTGAGCTGACCCGGGGGATGGAAAACGTTTTATGGCTGTGTCCGCACTGCAAATTCACTGACGCCCTGGAAACAGGAGGTGATCAATGCCGGTGCAGCCACTGCGGCACCCGGTATCATTTCTCCCCCTCACTGCAGGTCAGTACGGATATTTCCATTCCGTCCCTGGAAGATTTTTACGACTGGACAGTACTGCAAAAAGAGTACATTCTGCACCATCTGAGTGCAGCCGAATCATCCCGGGAGGTACTCATCAGTAATTCCGGCATTTCCCAGGTCAAGGTTGATTATCGGGGACGGCCAATCATGCTGGATACGGGAACACTCCACCTGAGCAGTGACACCCTTGTTTTTGAAGGCGAGGACGGCAGGCAGACCTTTGACTGTAACGAAATTCACACTCCGGTATTTCAGGGCAAGGATATCCTTGAATTTGATTATAAAAAAAGCAATTATCAGTTTCGATTTGCCTCCTGTGCCGTCTATAAATGGCTCACCTATCTGCTGTATATGAAAGGGTATGAACAATGGGAGGAGACGGGCTATATTTCCTAAGCGTCCCTTTCATTACGCCTAATCACCCCCATTTTCATACTGGCAGAAACTATTTTTATAATCTGATACGAAAGTATCTGAACTATTCCCCAAAACACGGACGAGGAGTTTTATTGTGATGGACGGAATGTTTACGGACAGAGTAAAAAAGGTTATGCAGATATCACGGGAAGAATCCGTGCGCCTCGGTAACGACTATGTGGGAACCGAGCATTTGCTGATCGGAATCATAAAAGAAGGCGACGGCGTTGCTGTTGCAATTCTGAAGTCATTAAAGGTTGATATAAATGCGATTTCCAAGGATATTGAGGAGAGTCTGAAATCCACGGGGGGGATGATGACCATCGGTCAGATGCTGCCCTTTACCCCGCGGGCAAAAAAAGTCCTGGAAAATGCCGCCGTGGAAGCACGGAATATGTCTCACAAATATGTGGGAACTGAGCACCTGCTTCTCGCTCTCATAAAGGACGCAGAATCTTCTGCTTCGGCCACTCTCTCGGCAAAGGGCGTTACCTATGAAGGTGTTCGCGAGGAGATTCATGAGGTATTAAAGGATACGGAATCCTCAGGTACGGGGACTGCCAAAACCACGGGACCGCGCAAGAGCAAAACCCCCTTTCTTGACAAATTCGGACGCAACCTCAATCTAGCGGCACGGGAGGGGCGTCTTGATCCTGTCATCGGACGAAAAAAGGAGATTGAACGGATTATACAGATTCTTTCCCGGCGAAAAAAGAATAATCCCCTTCTCATCGGCGAACCCGGAATTGGAAAAACAGCCATAGTTGAAGGTTTGGCCCAGAAAATTATCGAAAAGGACATTCCCGAGGCCCTTGAAAACAAAATTGTTTTTTGTCTTGACATGGCATCAATTGTTGCGGGGACAAAATACCGCGGGCAATTTGAAGAACGGGTAAAATCTCTCATAACAGAATTAACCAGAAATCATCAGGTAATCATCTTTATAGACGAGATTCACACCATTGTCGGAGCCGGCGGTTCGGAAGGCAGTTTGGATGCATCAAACATATTTAAACCCGCCCTGGCCCGCGGAGAGATTCAGTGCATCGGTGCCACCACCCTGGATGAATACCGCAATTCAATTGAATCTGACGGTGCCCTTGACAGACGGTTTCAAACCATAATGGTTGATCCTCCCTCTCCGGAGGAAACGATCCATATTCTTAAGGGACTGCAGAAAAAGTACGAAGAGCATCACAAGGTAACCTATACGGACAAAGCAATTGCTGCCGCGGTCCGCATGTCAGACAGATATATTTCCGAACGCTTCCTCCCGGACAAAGCCATTGACATGATCGATGAGTCCGGAGCGCGCAAACGCCTTTCCAGCATGGAAATCCCTCCGGAAATCAGACAGATCGAAAACGATATCGAAAAGACAATTAAAAGCAAAGAAAAATCCGTGGCGGAACAGAATTTCGAGGAAGCCGCACTGCTGCGCGACAAACAGGATGATCTCAAGGAAAAGCTTGAGCAAAAAAAGATGGAGTGGCGCTCCCGCGTGGCAGAAACCCGCTTCACCGTTGACGAAGACGTTATTGCCGAAGTAATTGGATCTATTACGGGTATTCCCGTTTCAAATCTCAAAGAAGCGGAATCACAACGTCTGCTTCATCTTGAAGAACACATCGGTAAACATGTTATCGGTCAGGAAGAGGCGCTCAATGCCGTGGCACGATCCATACGGCGCTCCCGGGCTGGCCTGCACAATGTAAACAAGCCCATTGCCTCCTTTATCTTCCTGGGCCCCACGGGCGTGGGTAAAACAGAGCTTGCAAAACAGCTGGCCCTGGAATTGTTCAATTCCGAAGATGCCCTTATCCGCATTGATATGTCGGAATACATGGAGAAATTCGCCGCATCACGACTGGTGGGTGCCCCTCCGGGATATGTGGGATATGAGGAAGGCGGCCAGCTGACAGAAAAGGTGCGCAAAAAACCCTATTCCGTAATACTCTTTGATGAAATTGAAAAGGCCCACCCCGATGTTTTCAATATCCTGCTGCAAATCCTCGATGACGGCATGGCAACCGACTCCTACGGACGAACAATCAACTTTAAAAATGCCATTATTATTATGACATCCAATGCGGGCACCCGTGGTGCAAACAAAGGACAGATCGGGTTTACAAAAAATGAAGGCGTTTCCGATTATGAAGTAATGAAATCGAAGGTTTTAACGCAACTGAAAAAAATATTCACTCCTGAATTTTTAAATCGCGTGGACGAAACCATCGTCTTCCACTCTCTCTCCCGGAACGTATTGTCTCAGATCATTGACAATAAGCTTCTGGAAGTGCAGGAACGCCTTGAGGAACGTGATATTTATGCTTCCTTTGATGCCAGCGTGCGTGACTATATTCTCGAACGGGGCTTTGACTCAGAACAGGGGGCCCGCCCGGTCCAGAGAGCAATACAGAGAAATATTGAGGATATTCTTGCAGAGGAATATCTCAAAGGCTATTATGCCGAAGAGGATAGTATCCGTGTGTTTGTGGACAATAACGAGATTCGGGTAAAAAAAGAAAATGATGGAAAAACTGCATCGGATACACCGACGGACGAATAATTTTTCCTCGGTGATATTACTATTTACTCCGCTCCTTCGTAATTGTGACTAAAAGGCCAGGGAAAGGATTACACAGTATGGTATATCACAAAACACTGCTTTGGTTTGCTGCGGCATTCATTATTATGGGTGCCTGTTCAAAAGACAATGAGGGGGCTTCCACCCGGTCACCAGCATCTGAGCCCGGGCAGAAAACCGAGGCCCGCCAGCCGCTGGACACCTCTTTTCTGACACCCCGTGAAAAACGGCTGGATTCTCTTCTGCGGGCCGCCGATTCAATAGATCAGTACAGAATCCCCTTTAACAGACGCAGCCTGCATACACATCTGAACGGCTCACAGGACATTGCAGAACAGGCCCACCAGAATCTTGACCTGCGTATACAACAGCGAAGAGCGGCTGCTATTCACGAAAAAAAGGGCAGACTGCAGTATCGTTCAAGCCTCCTGCAGCGCAAAGAACGCGAAAAAAACCGGGACATGCGGTAAATCCCCGGGGCCTGAAGCTGCCCGATTATTCTATGGTAAAATCCGGTTCACCCTTTCCCGTATCACGTCCAAAGGTCTCCAGCAGATTTTGTTTTCGCTGATCACTCTCATGTAATACCTGCTGATACTGATTATACCTGGTCATAACATTCTCCACATAATTCTTAGGTTCAATACCACGGCAATACCCGTGCTTCACCTCTTCGAGATAATAGTATTCACGCAGTGAAAGCTTGAGAATCGCCTGCTCCACATTACCGAACCACCGGGTGGAGTCGTATCCTTCCCGGGCGGCGATATACTGAGCATCGAGAACGTGACCGGGCCCTGCATTATATGAAGCCAGAACAAAGTGTATCGCTTCATCGGGAGGCAGATGACTCCAGTGCCGGGTATACACATATTCCAGATACCGGACCGACGCTTCTATGCTTTTGTCGGGGACAAGGAGGTCAAAGATGCCAAATTGCTGCGCCGTAGCAGGTAAGAGCTGCATCAATCCCGTCGCGCCAAATCGTGATACCGCTGTGGGGTTAAAATTTGATTCTTCGTAGGCTATGGCCGCAAGAAGTTTCCAGGAAAACCTCTCTGTTTCGTGTTTTTTAAACAGGGAATCAAAGGGAGACACGGCTCCCGTCTCCAGTATATAGTGCTCGCTTCGCCGACGCTGTGAATAATTTTGCACATCACCGTAATACTTGTTATAAATAATATTGTATGTCGGACTGCCCCCATAGCGGATTTTGCGCATCCATGAATCCGCCGCTTCTTTTAATTTCGGACTGGTCTGGCGAAACATCCAGCCAATACGCTGATCAAATCCTGCGGGGGTTTTGATATCGACATTTCTGTAGTAGGCTTCATTCAAGCGTGCCACGTTTTCGTTTGCAAGGGTATAATCAATAATACCGTCATTAACCAGCTTGATCAGTTGCTCTGTTTCCATATCCCGACTGACCCGCTGTACACGTATGGGCACACCGGTTTCACCAATGATATTGTATATACGCTGCTCATAATGAGTATTCTGAGGGATTACAATGGTTTTACCAGCAAGGTCTGCCACACTCCTGATAAGGCTTCGCTCCAGCTCATGATACCGCATACTTTCCCAACTGAAGGGTTTGCGCTGCACCACAACCTGGCGGGTGGTGTTATGGGGAATGGAGAAGGCAAATTCCTGCTTTTTATCCAGGGTCAGAATACAGTTATCCGCAATCAGATCCCCCTGTCCCTGGCGCAGCAGAATTTCCAGTGAGTCCCGTGATGCCGGGGTTTTGATTTTCAATTGAACACCCAGTTCCTGTGCAAACAAAGTCAGGAGCTCGTATTCGTACCCCATGGGAGTGCCCCGGTAAATGAAATAATTATGGGCATTATAGCGCGTAAGGGCAATAAGGGTATCCCTGGCCAGAATCGAATCAAGATCAATATCTGCCTCTCCCATATCATCGAGCAGAAGGCTTTTTAGATCCCTTTGAAACGCGTCATTTCCGTCCGGTGAAAGGCAGGCAAAAAAAATAATACAGAAAGAGACAGCAAAAAGGCACTTCATATGCGGATATCCTCCTACCTGAGGACCTTTTTTTTAAGATAATTGTATAATAGGGGCTCCAGTTTTTCCAGCATTTTGGCAAGGGAGGCAGTATTTTTCAATGAATCATAGCTGTAGGGAGTGCGGGACAACAATTCTTCCTGAAGGTGGTATAATTTATTCTGTGAAAACAGGCCGTCCAGATACCGGCACCCCGTTGAATAAAACGCAGAGGAAGCAAAAAAACCACGGATATCATCACGTATTTCCTCTTCTTCTTCGCGGGAGATCCCCGAACGGTTCTCCATGAGTAGTGCTGCAAAATACTCTTCTCCCCGATCGCGGTATATTTCCTGCAGTATATCCATAATATCCCGGGACACTGAGCTGCATTCCTGAGCCCGTAGGGAGTGAATACAGAGGCACAACATGAATGCGAAGGGGAGAAATTTCCCACGCATATTTTTCATGAAGACCGGATCTTTGTAATACATTTCCATACCCTTTCATCCTGCCAGGCAGGATTTTCAAGCTGCATATCCCATATGCCAATCCCGGCAGCACTGTCATTGCATATCCACTCAAGCTGTGTCAGCAAACTGTCCTTTTGCCATGAAGAACGCCAGCCGGGAAGCCCAAGGATAAGCCTGGATGGATCAGGGGCACGGCTTTGTTGAGCGGCATAGGTGCAATTGCGGCCTTCTGCAGTTACACCAAGTGAGTCATATCCCATTGATACCACTCCGTCAACATGGGGAAAAAGATCATTCCACCATTCAGGATTGGGGGTACAGGCGGCTGAATGAAACGTTGCGATACGCAATTCTTTGGCGCAGCGATGCAAGGCGTTTCCCAGCCTGGATACAAAGGTGATATACCGCGTTTTGTCTGAGGCGCATTCTCTTTTCATGGATTCCAGATCAAGTTCAACACCGTCCAGATCATACGTCTCCACTGCCTCTACCAGCTCTGAAACAACCTGATCCTGAAACCGACCGCAGGCGCTGCGTGCAAGACTCCAGTCCCAGCCGTACTCTCCATTATACAGACAGAGAATAAGACGGATATCGTGCCCACGTGCCCAGCGTCGAAACTGTGCAATACCCGCGGGAGAAATGTCCTCTTCGTAGCGGGATACAGGACGAATACCTCCGGATTGTGCGGGCACCCACCATTGCAGTGAGAGGTGGGACAACCCTGTTTTCGGACCATATCCCCCCCATTCTCTGTGCAACATATTCCACGATGCTTCAATTGCATATGGAGGAACCCAGGAACACACTGGTCTACATCCCACGACAACCTCTCTGGCACTAAACCTGTTTCACCTTAAGATATACTATGTTACCGGAGCTGTGACAGGGTACGTGCACAAAATCCGGAGGAGAAAAAGCGCGCCCCCGGCAGGACGCACTACTCAGAATCGTTTTCGGAACAATCTTCGCTGCCCGGATCCCTCAACAGAGAAAAGGAGAACCCCGGCATATCCGCTGCTGAGCCCCGGAAGGGAAATAGCATTTTCTCCCTCCCGGAGGTTCCGGGTTGTGTATGCCACACGCCGCCCCGAAAGGGTAAACACGCCAAGGGTATATTCTCCCGGCTCAGTCACACGAAGACGAAGATTATCTGCCCGGGTACCCGAAAGAGCTATCGTCTCCCGTCTCTCACCGGTGTACTCCTTTTCGCAAATGGAAACTGCATCGAGAGTAAATCCATCAATTTTCAGGACACGGACAGCAACATCCCCGGAGGTATTCTCAAAGGCCGGGGCAAACTCAATCTCCCGGGTGGTGGACTTATCAAAGACCTCTGTATCAGCCCATTCGGGCTGAGAAAAGAGATCCGAATCAAGGTACAGCGTATCACGCTGCCAGCTCCCACCGCTGTTCTCCAGCTGTGTACGATACTCACCGCCCTCCTGGGTAACAGTCTCCATGGGAAGGACCACCTCAAAATCATGGGTTGTACGATACTCCACAATAATATATTCCGGATCCGCCAGATTTGTATCCAGAGATGCCGATAAAGCCCCATAGGGGTACTCTCCGTTTTCACTGTCCTTTGCAGCCATATCAAATCCAACGGCGGCAATGGAATCGTCACGCATAAGAGACTGTCCCGTATCCACGGACGTACCGTACTCATCATGGTAGACATACCATCCCAGATAGGCAGAGAGATTTTCCCCCGTAATAAGATCATCGTCCACGATACCGATGGTGAAGCCTTTACGAAGCGTGAGCTCTTCCGGATCCTCAGCTTCTATGGTTACCTCATACTGCCCTTCGGCAAGGGCTCTTTTGGTTAAAAGGTTGTCGCCGTCCACATAAAAATCGTCCGAACCTTCCACCACTGTAAAAGTGTGTTCACCGGGGTTTGGATCAACAGCTTCCAGCTCGCCTATCAGTGCATCAGCCTCCTCAGCAGGTCCCTGAGATGAGGAAAGCACGATATCCTCCGGTGGCTGAGGGTCTTCCTCAAACACAGCTTTTATGGTTGTATTGGACGTAATGTTTTCTATGGTATAGGTATCATGGGCCCCAACAGCGGCATCATCAACATAAATCTCACTGACCACATAGGACTCCTCCGGTTCAAAGGAAAATGTCTGAGATTCACCGGCTGCAAGAGTTATCTCTCCACTGGGGGAAATGCTGCCCCCTTCAGAGGAATGTGCCGTGATGGTGTATGTTTCATCCACTTCACCGCGGATAGTATTCAAATGTTCCCATATCTGCGCCGTTTCCCAGGCAGCATCACGGAGCTGCATATCCCACAGGCCAACACCAACCCCGTTATCCCGGGCCCATGTAACCTGCTCCAGGGCACTGCTGTTTTGCCATGAACCCACATGATCGGGCATACCGAGCATAAGTTTTTCCGGTGCCGCTGAAGCCATGGACTTCTGTCCCGCATAGGAAAGGTCTCCCGATGCATATATACCTGTTTCCTCATATCCCATGGACGTGAGACCGTCCACCAACGGCAACAGGATGGACCAGTGAGACGCATCGGGAATATGATCATATTCACGGGAGGCAAAGGTTGCAATTGTCAGGTCTTTTCCAAGGGATGAAAGGGTATCACTCAGCTCTTCCACAAAGGTGATAAAATTGGACTCCTGCGTGGCGTAATCATTGCCGTTTGGCCCCTCAAGATCCACTTCAATCCCGTCAAGTTCAAGGCGTTCCATCTCTGTAATCAGGGCATTGATAAAATCCTGCCGGTTAGTATTCGAAACAGACTGTGCAACCAGGTCCCAATCCCAGCCCCATTCACCGTTATAGACACAAAGCATAGTTTTCACTCCGTGTTCGCGAGCCTTGTCCCGAAACTGAATCACAGGACTGTCCCCCACGCCTTCATACCGGGACGTATAGGTCAACCCTCCGCTTCCGTCGGGCACCCAGAACTGCAGAGCCAGCCAGGTGAGCCCGTTTGGGGGACCGTATCCGCTCCACTCAGATTCAAAGGAGCTCCAGGAATCATCTATTCCATAAGGAGGAACCCAGGAAATAACATTTGCTGAAGCGATGCTGCATATCAAAAAAACAATAAGAAATACGGAATATCTGACTCTATGCACAGGACCTCCGGGGAATCATTTTGTTGTCTTACAATGACAAGATAGCACAAAAACCATTTTCTGTCCAGCCTTTTAGAAAAAACAAATAAATTTTTGGGGTTATGTTATACCCACCTGTTAAAAAAGAATATCAAAGGAAAAACAGCGAATAACATACCAAACAATTCGGATTCTTTTGACAAGGCCCTCTCCTGATCAATGTGCCCTTAATTAATAGAAACAAAAGAAATTTTTACAGATTATCCCGGGCAATTATCAATTCCTGCCCCTCCCCATTCCATTAGGAGGGACACATCAGGAAAATACCGGCATCGGGCAGCGTTCGATGCTGTCCGGATCACGTTTTTTAATATTTATACACTTTTTTTGTTGACAGAATCTTTGTGGCGCATATATTACTGTATGAGTGGGATAACTCCCCCCACTCAATGAATGTGTGTGATGATGAGATACAGCCCACCGCAAGGGTGGGCTGGGAAGAGGTGGCTATAGGCCGCCTCTTTTTTTATTATATCACTCATTTTCCGCACCACACAGGTGCCGTTGGCTGAGGAAACGACTGATACAACCAATCTCCATGATGCCGAGGGAGGAGTGCCAACTGATTTCCGCGATTCTTCGGCAGGAATGAGTTACGCCCAAACGGCACCTTTGAGATAATCTTCCAGCCGATCTTACATACTGTTGCAGACAGAATTAGCAAGAGGTGTGTTTTTTAAGGTTTCCGGATATGTTTTGAGATTTCAACCCGAAACCCGAAAGAAAAAATGTTTTACCGTGTATTCTGATTAGCACACTACTCAAGATACACGGATAACACGATGGTTCAACGACAACTGATACAAAGAGTGCAAAAACACCTTGCCGCCTTTCCGGCTGCTGCCCTTTTGAGCCCGCGGCAATGCGGAAAATCACCCCCTGCCAGGATGGTGATTGATACGGGTTACGATTGGGTCTGGATACATTGCAGGAACGGGAGTTCTTTTTTCAACCTATTGGAAATACCAGGGCCTGTATCGACAAGGGACAGCTGCGCCCTGACATCCTCCCAGAGTTGCGGTCCATCATTGATGAGGATAAGAAAATGCGGGTTGTTTTTTATCCGTGAATTTGCGTCATTGGAACTTCTTACACAGGGCTCAGAACCCGGGCAGAACATATCCCTTTCCCGGACCGTACCGCCTCTTTGGAAGATCAGTGCTGCTTTTTTTTCGGAACCACTGGCTGCAGGAAGAGTTCCCCCGGGCTGTTTTGCAGATAACAGTGTAATATTCGTATGTGACGCGAAGGCTGTTGCCGCACCTCCAGTGAAGAGGAGTCTTTCTCCTTGGAAATTCGCCGTTCCTCTGTTCAGATCACCCGCCATTTTACTAAGTAAGCCCATACACAAAAGCAGCTGTGTACGGTTTCAGGGATCAGCGATTCCCAGGGCGTAAACCGGGCTGCGGTCGAATCTGTACCGAACATTCTGCAAAACCCGGAGCAACCAGACCAAAACCTCCCGGGTTTCAGCAGGAAACGTTTTTTCTAAGGTACACCCAGTTCTTCCCTTTCTCCTTCTACGCGCTGAGGCGATACTTTCATCTCCCACTTCCATTTACCTTATATGGGCGGTAAACGGTCCGAAATCTTAAGGAGTTACGCGCATTCTTTTACCAAACATCGCAAGGTGTAAAATGGTCCTTTTTATTACGCGGGGTAACAGAAAATCGCCTGTGCGTTTACAGCATCCCGTGCTCAAAGTCAGGGAGGGGGGTATGCCGGTATGATATCACACCGCTTTGACCCGATGCGGTACTTCCCGGGGAAGAGCGATGCGGGCTGTACTGATGCAAAAAAAAGTAAATGCGAAGGCACATTGCAGGTAAATCAAAGGCAAACAGGTGCGGAGTAGGTCTGGCGGTTAGTTTTGACTATCCCGCCAGTCGGGATCCTTGTTATCCAACCACTCAATTACATCTGCGTGAAGATTGTCTTCTAAGAGTGAGTTGCGGGAGAGATCCAAAGAAGTAAGCCTAAGATTCACGATCTCCCGGGGAAGGTCGGCAAGTGCGTTATCATAGAGCCCCAGTGTTTTAAGATCAGTAAGTCTCCCGATCTCCGGAGGGAGCTCTGTGAGGTCGCTCCAACCCAGATCCATCCTCTCAAGATTGGTAAGCGTACCAATTTCAACTGGCAGTTCAGTCAAATCTGTCCGATCCAGCCCCAACCTATCAAGACTGGTGAGACTCCCCACTTCTGAAGGCAGCCGTATAAGTGGATTATACGTGAGATACAACTTCTGAAGACTGGTGAGATTTCCGATCTCTGAAGGGAGTTCCGTGAGGGCGTTGGAAATAAGATACAATTCCTCAAGATTAATGAGAGAGCCTATATCCGGTACCAACTCTGTGAGATCGTTTCCATCAAGATGCAGCTGCGTAAGATTGATGAGATTCCCAATCTCTGCCGGTAGCACCGGGAGATCGTTGTTACTGAGGTCCAGCGTCTCAATACCAGTACAATTGCCTATCTCCGCAGGAAGTTCTGTAAGGGAGTTGGCAGTAAGCCGCAACCGCACAAGATTGGTGAGATTGCCAATCTCATCCGGCAATTGGGAGAAATCATTCCAACTGAGCCGCAATTCTTCAAGATTAATGAGATTACCGATCTCCGCCGGTAGTTCCGTGAGGTCGTTGTTATAGAGATCCAACCACTGAAGATCAGTGAGATTGCCAATTTCTGCGGGCAAATCGGAAAGAGAGTTCCCCCCCAGATTTAACACTTCAAGTTTGGTGAGGTTTCCGATTCCCGGCGAAAGCTCTGTAAGAACGTTGTCATTGAGCCTCAACTCCTTAATATTGGTGAGATCGGCTATTTCTGACGGCAGTTTCGTGAGGGTATTGTTATACAGATTACATCGTGTAAGATTGGTGAAATTACCGATCTCCGACGGCAGCTCAGTGAGAGCATTGTTATAGAGATCCAGCTCCGCAAGTTGAGTGAGATTACCAATCTCCGCAGGCAGTTCCGTGAGACCGTTATCATTGAGCTCCAATCGTTCAAGATGAGTGAGATTACCGATCTCTGACGGCAGTTTCGTAAGATTATTTATGGCAAGCCCCAGCCTCTTAAGATTGATAAGCCCCCCAATCTCTGACGGCAGTTCCATGAGGTCGTTGGAAATAAGAATCAGGTATTCAAGACTGATGAGATTCCCAATTTCTGACGGCAGATGCGTGAGATTATTCCCCCCAAGATTCAACTCTTTAAGTTGGGTAAGAGTGCCGATTGATGCGGGCAATTCCGTGAGACCATTGTGCGCTACCCCCAATTTCTCAAGTTTAACAAGATCACCAATCTCTGAGGGAAGTTTCGTGAGGGAGCTTAAAGCGATATCCAGGGAATCAACCCGGCCATCTGTAAGGTTCACATCACGCCAGCCTTCCAGTTCTTCAGTAAAATCCCAGTTCAGAGTTCCCTCCGGATTTGCTTTTTGCACTGCAACCAGCGCGAGAGAGTCGTTTTCTCTTTCGTGCAGAGAAGTCAGTAAAATATGCCCAAGTTCACCCGTCTCCTCATCCACTTCACGCAGAGAGAGACAATATCCCTCATGGCGAAACCACAGAGTATCCATCTCTGTATTCCTTCTCTGCAGTGGAGGTGCTTCCGCCCGTACCGACAGCTGATCTGCAGCTGCAGCAGAGCTCCCGGTATGTATTATTTTTTGTGTAATCCGCTGATCTCCAATACGTCCCTGCAGGATATGCACCCCCGCAGCATACTCTTCCAGGGTAATCCTGTGAGCTCCGGCGGAAAAAATTCCGGAAACAAGCTCTTTTTGCCGTCCAGCCGGACTTATAAGGGAAAGGTGGATGTTTTGCGGCTTTGAAAGGGAAAAATAAAGCCGCCCGGATCCTATGGAAAGCAGGGGATGTAATGATTCTTCTTCAAAAATACTGCCCGTGGGATTATCTATCTTAAATCTCCCCTCCTCATCAGTGGTGACAGATTCACCCGTCCCTGCAGCCTCAACGGTTACCCCCTCCAGCGGGGTGTCCTCTGAGTCCACCACAGTGCCGGTGATATTTCCTGCACAGATACTCTGTGCCGTAAGAAGCAAAAGTGCGAAGAATAGTAACATGACGCCTCCCTTGTTGGGCACATATTCTTATTCGTATTACTTAAATCTACAATGATTGTACCGACAATGCCACCTCAAACACACTCCGTGCACACAGAATCATCTATACACCCAGGACTGAACAGCCCCTTCCACCGATAGCATCAGGTATGAAGATGTCCTACAGGAAGGGCTCCGTGGATACCATACAGTCCCGGACCGGATCACCTTGAGAGCAGTTTTTTACAGATACCGACTACAATACTTCCTCAAGCCTGTCCGTTGCCGGATCTGTAGAAAGAGCGCTGATACGTTGCCTCATTTCCGTATCCATAGTAATATCAACGGACTGCAGGGATACTTCCAGTTGAGAACAATGTCGTGCTCCCAGTATGGCTGAAGATACACAGGTATTGGTTATGGCCCATGTGATTGCCAATGCAACGGGTGAATAGCCATACTGCTGCGCCAGCTCAGTAAATGTATCGGCAGTTTAAAAATACGCATCCGGACTATACCGTTTTTTAGAGTATTCAACATCAATGAGTCTGGAATTGTGAACAGTTTTACCAGCGGTGTATTTCCCGGTGAACAGCCCTGAGCCAAGGGGGCTACGTGACAACGCCCAATTTCTCCTCTTCTGCCATTGGGAATATTTCTGTTTCCGCCTGGCGTTTTACCAGACTGTACATGGGCTGAATACAGTCTATGCGTTTCAAATTATTCATGTGTGAGACAGAAATACTTTTCATTATCTGCCATGCCGAATAATTGCTCAATCCACCGTAGAGTTTGCCCCTGCCGGCGGGCATCGTCCAAAAATCCCAGTACATATTCATAGGATGTATGACTCTCAAAATAATGAATAAAATACAAAGCAATATAATCAGTCTTCAGTCGTTTCAGGCTTTTTTCCAATTGAATCATCAGGGGCTTCATCACGGCACTGACACAGACAGTCTTTAGGAATCAGCTCCGACTCCCCACGGTAATATGTATTCGCTGTATCAAAAAAATTGACGCCCTTTGCTCTGCACATATCAAACATTATTTTTGATTCTTCCCTGGAGACGTCATTCCCAAAAGTCATTGTGCCCATGCCAAGAACAGAGACCTGTAATCCGGTTTTTCCCACGTAGCGATATTCCACGGTCACACCTTTTTTAAATTGCGTTATGAAACAAATATAATCTTCCCGCCCAAAAATAATATTTCAGACCGGTTAGAATTTCAATTGAAGTTTTGCAACAGCTTCAATGTATTGTATTTATGAAAAAATACAGCAACCAATACAATGGGGAGATGGATCTATCGACCATATCTACCCGGGAATGTACCACCCGGTAATCACCCGAAGGTCTTTTCCCGCCTTACGGGCAAAATCAATACCGCTCTGTGTGCCCCGAGACCTGCCATCCCAAAAGGCTATCACACGGTCTGCGTAATCCACAATCTTCTTATTGCGTTGTATACCCGCACCTTTATCATGTTTTTTCCAGTCCGGAAGAAATTTCTTTACGGGAATCGATTTTTCAGCAGCATAGCGTTCGGCAAGAGTATCCGCTCCTTTTGCTCCGCCGGAAACTATTTCTGTAATGTTCATGGTATCCAGTTCCCGGCAAAGGATGTCGTAACTGGAAAAAGAACGGCTCCCGATAACAGCAACTTTCATACAATCATCCTGGATAAATCCTCTATTCATACAATATATCATCTTGGTTTGACAGGTGACGTCACTACCGGCCATGGCGTGAGATACCGGTTGCAAAAAAAAACGTGATGGAGGCAATTCGAGCCTGCGGATTTGCATCGGTTCAGACGGGTGTTTCCGGTTTATTTCAGGAATGCTGGTGCCTGTCAGTTTCTGAATAATTTCCGGCTGTTATAATCGAAATAACTTTGCCGACCTGATCCTCCGCTGTAGTATATTGTATATATGGATATTGTACCGGGAGAGCAGCCATGCCTGTCATTGCAGCATACAGTATAAAAGGCGGAGTGGGCAAGACCACAACCGCTGTTAATCTCGCCTGGTTTTCCGCCCGCGGGGGCAGCCGGACGTTACTGTGTGATCTTGATCCGCAGGGGTCTGCCTCTTTCTACCTGCAACAAAAGGCATTGCGAAAACTGACCCATAAAAAAATAATCAAAGGGGGAAAGCGGCTTGAAAAGCGAATTCGCCCCACAGCATATGAAAATCTCGATATTCTCCCCGCGGATCTGTCCTTCAGACATCTCGACAGTGCACTGAAAGAAGAGCAGGGATCACGGAAACGCCTGCGTGAAACCCTGAAACCCCTGCGCAAAACCTATGATCATATTTTTTTGGATTGTCCGCCCAACATCACTCTTCTTGCGGAAAATATTTTCAAAGCTGCCGATGCAGTCCTTGTTCCTCTGATTCCAAGCCCTCTTTCAGTGCATTCTTTTATATCCCTGAGGGATTTTTTTGAACACAACGGACTTACTACTGCCGGGATTATTCCCTTTTTCACCCTTGTTGATGGACGAAAACGGATTCACAGCGAAACAATTCAGACCTGTGATTTTACCGACACGCCGCCCCTGAGGACACGGATTCCTGCTTCGTCTGTTATTGAGCAAATGGGAGTATTTCGTGAACCCCTGCCCTGCTTTGCACCATCCTCCCGGGGAGCCGGGGCCTACCATCGCCTGTGGAGAGAGCTGAAACAGCGTGTGTACCAAGGCTGATCCGGAGGTCTTGAGCACCAATTTCCCGGCATTATGAGGTGAGGAGACATACGTGAGTGATATATGTATCTCAGTGGTTTCATCCTGCGTGCAGGAACCCCCACCCGAAGTGGCTTTTCGGGATACGTATTCATATAATCCTATAATTTACAGAAAGAAAACTGCACTACCTAATACCCTGGAAGGGTTAATAATGACACCGACACAGGGCAATCAAAACAGCATCACCCTCAATGGTATATACAATACGATGTTCAGCGGTAATACGACGGGACCAATACCCTGAAAGGGTATGTTTTAAGGGTTCCGGTTTTCCGATTCCCTCGTACCCATTTCTTTTTATATCCTCTATGAATTTATTAACCCGTTTCAGGATTTTCTTATCTCTTTTCTGCCAGTAGCAATAATCTTCCCATGCTTCTTCCGCAAAGACAAGCTTCATTCAATAAGCTCTCTTTCAATCCCCCGCCCGTCACTGAGTGATTGAATAGCAGAAGTGAGCCGTTCTCTGTTTTTGGTAGAGCGAAGAAGAAAATTCGTTTCGCATAATGCCTCGTAATCCTCCAGGGAAAGCATAACCACGGGAGATGCATTACGCCGTGTAATTATCACGGTATCGTGATCAGAGCACACATGGTCCATTGTTTTTGCGAGTTCTTTTCGAGCTGCGCTGTATGTTATTGCCTGCATAAACCCTCACTTGTACAAATATATGTACAATATAGTATATTGTGACGCTCATTCAATAAGAAAATGAAGCACTGTAGAAAAAACAGTGTTTCGCATTCTGTAAGATAGGAGTAGACAGATGTGCGGCACGCAGGGTTTCAGCGTCCCTGATTTTTTAAGAATAAAGACAATACGCTTAATAAAAAGATATTGTTTTTGTACTGGTTCAGCGGCAATTCGAAAATGTGCACTCATTTCTTAATTGGTTTATACGTACCTTTATCCCGCCTTGTTTGTCATTAAAATATTTTTTAAACAGGTAAGAAAAAAGGCGTTGCTAAGAACTCCAGCTGAGGCGTGGCAATTTCTATTTAATATATTGACGAAGCCGTTCCGGAATACGGTGCTGTTTTCCCTGCTCGACCATCAAATCACAATAGGTATGATAGAAGTACCAATACCCCGGATGTCCCTGCTCAAGAAGCTCTTGATGATCACCATAGAGATCGCCGAGATTCAGGTATACAACGGCTCTTTCAGGATCATGCATTAGTACCTGTAACAAGAGATTTTCAGCCAATTTATAGTGCCCGGATTCCGTTAAGAAAAACCCCAGATTATTGAATATTTGTGTGTTTCTTTGATTCTTACGGACCACATTTACCTGAGCGTCCCTGTTAAACAGGGGAAAGGTGTAGCAGGTATCGGCTTTATAGGTCTCCCATAACTCAAATGGAACAACACCCAATCTCAGTACCGTTTCACGAGCATCATCACGGAAACCGTTTCTCCACAAAATTAAAGCACTGTCGTGAACAGCATCAACCCACAATTGAAAAATCCTTTGAGCTTCATCACTGTTTCCATTATATGACACTCCCCATTTACTGGAAATTGAATGTGCTGATTCAAAGTCACCACGATCGAGGTATCCTGAAAGGGTATCAATGTATAATTCCCAATTATTAACATTCCACTCCCGTACCATCTCAAAACGGCTGTGCACTTCATTATATGTGTACAAACAGTGGTTGTTGTATGTTGCCCCTGAATGACGATCACCTCTTTCTATAAGAAGGATTTCCCGTGAACGACTCTCAATATTGACTTCACTTCCCAATTCGGCATAAATTACCTGTGAAGTATCCTCCCAGAACAATTTAATCTGAATATAAGAGTGCTCCCCTCCCATATGTTGAGACTTCTTTTCAATTCTTACGGGAAGATCAATCCCATTCAGCACCACATTAGTATCTCTGAGTACTATGGGGTTTGAAATTGTATCGGAATCAAAAATGTCCGAAAAGAGAACAGTAACGAGTATTGAAAGAATGAGGCCGGTCTTCATCTTAACTCCAAAATGTGTAAGGAATACTCAGAACATTCCTCAAAAAAACAGCACATCACCTGCTCAATGTTGAATGAGGATTTACTCTGTGCCAGATAACTTTTTATTCACAATAGAAAGGAAACATTCACCTGATCCAAAAGTCGTACCACAAATATATACTATGCCTTAACCTTCAAAAGCAGAAGTACAGAAGCGGTAAGCATGACAACAGGGTTCTATACTGTGGCCGTGGTTTTGCAAAGCGGCAACTCGGTCCCGGTTGTCCCGTCTTCCCGGTCTTCAGAATGCCGGATGCAAAGATTTTGCCAGAAACAGGGCTTTTACAACCCTAATGTGACATGTTTCTGATATGTAGGGAGTGTGGTGTTGGGGTATAGTCCATGTACGCCCCTCATTTACAAAAATTTTTCGCTGAAAAAGTGTGTAGGAGGTTCCGCCTGCTTTGCGGCTCCCTCTCTACACCTTTTCCACGCAGCGAAAAATAGAGCGGGCTGCGCCCGATTCTCCTATTGGGCGGGGAGAAGCACGCGGAAACCGAGAAGGCTGTTACGGTCATCCGGCGAGTAATTGACGCGAAGGGCAACACGGCAGTCGGACGCACTGCTGCCCCAGCAGCCGCCGCGCCTCACGCGGTAGGAGCCGGTCACAGGCCCCGTAGGATCTGTTACAGGTTCGGCACTGTAATATCCATTCCAGTCATTCACCCACTCCCACACATTCCCTGCCATATCATAGAGCCCGAAGGGGTTTGCCGCATAGCTCCCCACATCAGTCGTTTCACCTATTTCACTTAAATAATAATTGGCTTTGGTATGATCCAGTGTGCCGTCATCGGTGCCGTATTCATACCCCCTGCCGCCCTGAGCAGCATATTCCCATTCTGCTTCCGTGGGAAGACGGTAGCCGTTCTTACTGAAGTCTGCCCGCCAATTTCCTTCTTTCGTATCTCCATACACCACACTGCCCTCATAATAATACACGGGCTCACGACCTTCGGTAATGCTTCGGGCATTACAGTAGCGTGCTGCATCATACCAGGATACCTGTTCCACCGGACGGTGTGCACCGGAAAAGCGCGACGGGGTTTCTCCCGTTATTTCTTCATACTCTGCCTGGGTAATGAGATATTTACTCATGTAAAAATCTGAAGTAAGGGTCACTTCCTGCTGAGAATAATCGCTCCACCCGTCACCGGCGCCCATGGTAAAGGTTTCTCCTTCCGCGGGGATACGGACCATATCCGGGGTGACTGAGATGCCGTCATCTGGCCCTACTGTATCATCACCCCCCAGTAATAAAAAAATCATCATCCCAAAAAGAGAAAATACCATTCTTGCTTTTTTCATCTTTCCTTCTCCTTCTTCAGAATATCTTCTATTTCATTTTACTTAAACCCCCGATGGCGGGCGGGGAGAAGCACGCGGAAACCGAGAAGGCTGTTACGGTCATCCGGCGAGTAATTGACGCGAAGGGCAACACGGCAGCAGGACGCACTGCCGTGCCAGCCGCCGCCGCGCCACACGCGGTAGGAGCCGGTCACAGGCCCCGTAGGATCTGTTACAGGTTCGGCACTGTAATCTCCATACCAGTCATTCATCCACTCCAATACATTCCCTGCCATATCATAGAGCCCGAAAGGGTTTGCCGGATAGCTCCCCACATCAGTCGTTTCATCTATTTCACTTAAATAATAATTGGCTTTGGTATGATCCAGTGTGCCGTCATCGGTGCCGTATTCATACCCCCTGCCGCCCTGAGCAGCATATTCCCATT
>JBNJEI010000002.1:0-92239 GCA_051745755.1 Fibrobacterota bacterium | reverse complement strand
CCGACAAAGCTTTTTTCGGTCCATTCCTTTTCACTTTCAACATCGGGTTCATCCGCTTCGTACATGGTTGCATTTAACCCCGAATACGCGTTGTCGTCAAAAATCAGGGCCACGTACTGCTCAACCTGCCCCGGTTCAAGCCCGGCGGGGTTTACGGGTGAAGGAAAGACCTGGTCTGCGGCCTGTGTCAGTGATATTGCGGCAAGGGTAAGTGCAATACCAATATGTTTGTACATCATACTACCTCCTAATAAGTTGTATAAGATGTTTGTGCCTTAGTGGTAATATACGCAAAAAAAGATAAAAATGCGCATAAAAATAGGCTAAAACCATATTGGGCGCGAAAAAAGGGCAATCCAAAGGCCTTAAACAGGCAAAGTGTGCAAAACATTCCTTTTCAAAAAAATTAAAATGCATATAAAAACCTTAAAAAACAGCAATAGACGTGTTGCATCTTTTTCTCACAGTGACCTTTTGTGCCCGGAAAGAGAAATTTGCAGGTTCCTGCTTTTTTAAAGCGCAATTATTACGGCAGCGTTCTTTAAACCAGGCCTGTGAAAAAGGGTGGGGCTGGAGTGGTGCCAAAAACACTGGGCGTATACTGTAAGAAACACAGGGGATAACGAACAGGAAAAATCAACAGAGCGGGACTTGTTTACGCTTAATGTACAGATACGTAAAGAGGCCTGCTGTATATAGGCAGGATATCCGAAGCTTGATCTTTTCTCCGGCTTTCCAGGCTATAGTCACGCGGTCACAGCAATCAGGGAGACAGGCAAAGCGCATTATCGCGTCATTACGGTTTGGGATTGATTCTCCTGGTTTCCACCGTATGGCGGGCCTTGTGGTTGTAATTATTCCGAACTGTTACCGAGTGCGTCCACTGTCCTTCTTGCACTGAATAAGAAGCCTTGCTATTTGAGGAAGCAATACATCAGGTGTGCGGCAATTATTTCTCAGTCACATTTCAATTATTGGCAAAATCCGGGGTATACCCTGGCTGTCCGGCTTTTGTGAGCTCTTCATTTTGACGAATCGGATATGTTATTCTGGGTTACTGTGAAGCTTGCCATTGTTTTTTCACCATTGCCATTACCGTTGTGGATTCTTTCGTCATTCGTATAATTGATTTACAAAGCGCTCATACCTATCGCAAAGCCCACATGCCTCTGAGAAAAATTTACTTTGTAGATTACGAAGACGCATCTTATAAATGAAAAGAACGCCATATCCAGAAGAAAAGCTGAGTTTGCACTGGGTAAATCGGGTCATGGTTACGGCTCACGGCAATGGCGGAACGTATCACATGCCGTGCTGTATGGGACGGGTGGGGTAGTGCAGGGCGGTGTATGCACAATTATCCCGGCAGGGCATACGCCTCATGCTGTTAGTTGGCTGTAGAATCAAGTGGTTGAATTGGAATGCCCTGTATCGGTCCGCCACGTGGTATCTCAGCAGTCCGAAATATTGCTTAGGCTGCACGTATGCTTTTTTGTGCACCTGGTTTAGAGACAGTGTTCAATAATGTCCAATGGGAATGTGGTACAGACTGGTTTTCCCTGATCATTGAGAATAAGTGGGTGGCAGGGTAATCCCCCAATATCTGTGAAGAGTGCGGGTGTGTGGTATGTTGAAACCGGCCACAATTCATTAGCCGTCCATGGCTAATGTGGGTGGTGGAGTTGGCTTCGCAAAGATGATACATGAAAAAGGCTGCCCCCGAAAGGAGCAGCCTGAATAGTAAAAACAATACCCTGTAGGATTAGCGGATAAAGGCGCGTTGTGTCAGGCTATGATTGTTATCAATACCGTTAACATTCACCATGTATACACCGCTTGCAAGGTTATCAAGTTCAATTGCATTGGCTCCCTGAGCAAGCTCGTGGTTGCTTATGGAAGATACAATTCTACCGCTTGCTGTGGCAATGGTTACAGAGTAGTTGCCGGATTCTGAAATATTCAGATTCAGCTGATCCCGTGTAAGGGAGTTCAGTGCAAGATCGCTTACGGATACTGAATGATCCTTATCGGCTATGGAAACAGATCCCTGCGAGTAGTCGCCGTATAGAACGATGTTTTCCACAGCAAAGTCCACTTGATAGGGCTCAGAGCGTGTTTCATAGTTCTCGTCATTTTCCGGAGCCAAGGGCTTAATTTCAACCCCTTCAATCTTGCTTACATCAATGGCATCCTGTCCATATACCATGTCACCAGTGTGGTCGGGGTCTTCGTCCACATATTGATCATAGTCAAAGGCCCACAGGGGAATAAGTCCGCTGGATACCATGTCTGACGTATTGGCATTTGACAAAATAACTTGTCTGTCTGCTTCGTCCTCAATGTTAAGAACTACTGCAATGGCAGAGTTGGTTTTATAGTCAAGAGAGATGTAGTTGAGCTCTTCAACTTTCATGTTATACGCGTTAAATGTTGCCCATGGTGCCTGGCCGTTTTGCTCAGCGTCCACTACCACATTTCCGTCAAAGCTGCCTTCAAAAGAAGCCTGCGAAGCTTCTGAATTAAGCTGGTCATTGCTGACAAAAACAAACGTCAGGTCATCAGCTGGATTTGCCGTGTGAGGTTCGGGCGCCTGATCAGCAATATCAGCAACGGCTTCAACAAGCTGCGTACCTGTTACAAAGTCCACGCCATTGCTCTGTGCCCAGCTGACAAAGCTTTCTGTCTCACGTGTACGATCATCCCACTCGTTCCATCCTTCAGTTACATTTAGTCCGTAACCGGGTTTGTTGAAATCCGTAAGAAGGGTTGCATTATCATAAATAGGAGTATGATAATCGGTGTGCATACCAAAGTGGAAGGGGGCTTTTTCACCTTCAAGACGAAGATTCATGGTATGACGCATGCTTTCCTGCCAGTTATCGGCAGTCATACCCCACATGATCCATGTGTTAAAGTCGTAGGCGGTTATTTTACCATTTTCGTTTACCCAGTGTGTACTGTCCTCAGTGGAAGGAGCGTCTGTATCGGGGGCACCGCGCAAAATCTCGGCATGGTTGTGGTATACTTCCTCGCGGATGTTTTCAGGAACAATAATAGCGTTGGTATGGAGATTCCACAGACCTGAACCGACGGGCATGGAGTCAACACTACGCCGGTTACCGCGGCTGTGTTGTGTCCAGGCATTGAGGGAGCCGTTATCGACGGTATAGGGCCAGAGGAAATTTGTTCCATCGCGATGATACTCATATCCCTCTTCGCTGCCGCCGTCCCAGAGGTATCCGGCTTCGGCAAGTGCGAAGAACTGATTTGAGTTGACTTCAAGCCGGGGGGCGCGGAACCCTTTTATGTTATTGCGGGAGACGCCGCCCTCATCAACAAGAACGTCTTCACCCAGCTTTATAAGTCCGGACCAAGCTGCCTGAGAGATGTATTTACCGGCATAGACGCCCCACCCCATATTGGCACCTGGATCATCTTCAGTCATATCAAATTGTTCTGTCAGGTCAATGGTTTCACCCCAGGGCATTTCCTGAATATGGCTTGCGCTGAAACCGTAGTCTGTCCAGTCGTCTCCGGCCTGTTTCCAGGCAGAAAACCCGTCAACATTGGACTGGCCGGTAATTGCACTTTCAGAGCCGTATGGGTCGCTTCCTTCTTGTAATGGAAGGGGAGAGTTGGCTTCAAGGTGGTCAACGGTGTGGTTACCGATTTCATGGCCCATCTGTTCCGCCTGGCGAAACACGTCACCAATCTGACCGCCTTCTATGGAATCTGATGGTCCTGATTGGCCGATACGCATTTCACGACCCCAGGAAATGGGAATGCGGTCATGCTCGGCACTGGGGTCAGAGGGTTCAAAATAACCAAATTCACTTTCACGGCTTGTCCATTCAGGCCCCCAAATTGGGAGAAACAGCCCGGTAATCGCGTTGAACGTAAGAGGAACATCGCCGTTTTGTCCCAAAGTCTGTATGGCCCAGGACATACCAATGTCACCTTCATCGATGTTAAGGTCGTTTGGTGCTCCGCCGGTACCCCAGGGAAACTGGCCGCCCACAAAGCTTTTTTGATTCCATTCCTTGCCTTCTTCCACACTCGGTTCATCTGCCTCATACATTGTACCCGTCAAACCTGAATAGGCATTGTCGTCAAAAATGAGGGCAGCAAGCTGAGGAACCTGATCTGCGGGTAAACCGGCAGGGTTTACAGGAGAAGGAAAAACGTTATCAGCGGATAGGGCGCTGAATAAAACAGCTGAAACCCCCACTGATGCTAAAATACGTTTGAACATAAAACCTCCAGAAAATGTTTATACAAAATGTTCATACACTATTAATGTAGTCTGAAACAAGTGGTATGTCACCACATATTACGCGTTACTGCATTTTGATAAACAAAAAAAACTGATACGACAATACTATTTGAGGGAGTGGGTAAAACGCATAGCTCCGGCACCAAAAATGAAAACAGAATGCGAGTACGGCTGTTGCGCAAAATGCGCATACAAAAACTGCAGTTTAGCGTGAAAAGATTATTGTTTTACCCGCAGGCCCTTGCGGTGGTTCGCGAAAGAGGTTGTGGGAGTTGATATTTTTTCGGAAAGACTGCAAAACAGCTTGGAATACTGGTGATAATACAGTGGCGACAAAGATGCGGTGCTATCTTTCAGTAATGATGATTTTTCTGGTGCCAAGGTACGGTGTGGATGCGTCGTGAATGGTTCTGGTGGGAAAGAGCGCTGTATCTTCAATGTGGTGTGCCTTGTAAAAGCAGATTTTTCCACCGGGGGCTAAAAGCGACAAAAGGGGAGCAGCAAGGGAGGGGGTAATTTTTACTGACCGGCAGGTGATTATTTCAAAGCCGGAAGAAAATTCGGCATCCTCAATGCGTGTGTGTGCGGTAGTGATGTTGGTCAGGCCAAGGCGGGATGCCATGCGTTCGATTGCGGAAAGCTTTTTTTTCGTGCTGTCGAGAAGAGTAAAGCGGGACTGTGGATAGAGTATTGCAAGAGGAAGTCCGGGAAAACCTCCGCCGGTACCGAAATCAAGTATTGTTTTGTTGGGGAAATTGACATAGGAATGTGCGAGGAGAGAATCGAGAAAATGGCGAGTCCAGTATTCTGATGCAGGGGTTTTTCGGGAGATGAGATTTACTTTGCTGTTTTCCTGAATAAGAAGGGTATGAAGAGAGCGGAATTTTTCAATAATATTATTTGCCCGAAGAGGAAATTCTTTTTGTATAAATTGTGTGAATATATCTATATTTTGCATATAATGTACTGCCTTTTTTCCAATAAATATAGTATGTGCTGAGAGGTACTGCAGGTTTTTTCCGGTGAGATCGCTATGATGAAGGAACTATTTATATGATACAACGACGGGTCAGAAAGCTTGGAGAGATACTCCTGTCCCAAGGGCTTATAACTGAAGAAGAGCTGACTAAGGCGCTGAAAATTCAGCAGAAAACAGGCAAGACCCTCGGAGCAATACTCATAAAGACGGGCATAGTCTCAGCAGATGACATAAGCTCTGTTCTCGGTCAACAGGTGCATATTTCATCAAAAAAACGCCTGGGGGAGGTTCTGGTTGACCAGGGGCTGATTACTGACGCCATGCTGAACAAAGGTTTGGCCCTCCAGAAAAAAACAGGAAAGAAACTCGGTGAGTCCCTCATAGAGCTGGGGTATATCACGGAGAATAAACTGATAGATATATTGAGTGCGCAGCTTGATGTTCAGCATGTGATACTCGATCAGATCAAGGTGAAGCGTTCGCTAACACAGATTATACCCAAAGAATTATGTAAAAAATACAATATACTTCCTATCTATGAAAATCAAGGTGTTATTACCATTGCCATGGCGGATCCGACAAATCTGCGGACCATGGATCATATAAAGTTCATGACAGGCAAGGAAATCGATGCAGTGATGGCCTCGGAGCGGGAGATTCAAAAGGCCATAGAGCGGGTATACGAAGATAAGCTCAAGCAGATGAGTGACCTCTTATCCAGTGCAAACTCGGGTAATCAGGAACTTGAAGTGGTGAATGACGAGGAGGAAAAGGAAGAGCTTACGGAAGAGGAGGGAATGGAGACCGTAAAGCTTGTAAACCTTATCATTCATGAAGCCATTGACGAAGAAGCATCGGATATTCACATGGAACCCACCGAAACGGGGTATCTGGTGAAATACCGCATAGATGGCGAGCTGACAAAAAAGCAGGAGTTGCCCGAGCACATGCGGCCCCAGATAATTTCCCGTTTGAAGATTCAGGGTGGAATGGATATAGCAGAGAAACGAAAACCCCAGGATGGACGGATTAAAATTCGCCACCAGGGCAGAAATGTCGATCTGCGGGTTTCCAGCTTTCCCGCCATGACAAAAAAAGCGCTCAGTGAAAAAATCGTCATGCGGATAGTTGATACCGAGGGTAAAAGCCTGGCCCTGCCGCAGCTGGGGCTTTCCAAGGATACTCTGGCTCGGTTTGAGCGCGTCATAAAATCCCCTGATGGGATTATGCTGGTTACGGGCCCCACGGGGAGCGGTAAGAGTATGAGTCTGTATGCTGCACTGGAATTTGTAAAAGATTATTATGAAGAGAAAAAGCAGATTATTACCATGGAAGATCCCGTTGAATCCAGTGTTGCCGGGATAACTCAGGGGCAGATCAGCCCCAAGGCGGGCTTTACCTTTGCGGCGGGGATGCGCTCCATCCTGCGTCAGGATCCGGATATTATCATGATTGGTGAGATGCGTGATTTTGAAACAAGTCAGATGGCTGTACAGGCGGCCTTGACAGGTCACGTGGTTTTTTCCACTCTGCACACAAATGACTCTCCCAGTGCCTATACCCGGCTCTTTGATATGGGGGTAGCCCCCTATCTTGTGGCTTCCACGGTGCGCGGTATAATGGCCCAGCGCCTGGTGCGCAGAATCTGCACCTCCTGCAAGGAAGAGTATTACCCCGATGACGAAACACTGAAGCAGGTTGGTCTCAAACCGGGAGTAAAGCTCTACCGCGGTAAGGGGTGTAATAAATGCGGGGGCAAAGGATATCGGGGCAGGGTCGGCCTGTATGAACTTCTCATTCCGGACAGGCAGGTACAGAAGCTTGTGAATAAAAAGGCGGAATCGGAGGAAATAAAAGATTATCTAATTAAAAAGGGGGATTTTATTACCCTGCGAAAGGACGGGCTTATCAAAGCACTTAAAGGAATAACAACGCTTGAACAGGTGTTGGGAGCAACGCAGGAAACAGAGGTATGATGCCCGGTATAACACAACAAATACAGCTCAATCAGGAACAGGCCGATGCCGTTCACTATAACGAAGGTTCACAGCTTGTTTTTGCCGGTGCCGGCACAGGGAAAACCCGGGTTCTCACAGCGAAGATCGCCTGGCTTATAGCTGAAAAAAATATTCACCCCTACAATATTTTTGCAGCAACCTTTACCAATAAGGCTGCACGTGAAATGAAAGAGCGGGTGGCAGCCTTAATTGATATGAACTGCGATACCCTCTGGATCGGCACATTTCACTCCCTCTGTGTTCGGATACTGAGGGCCGAAGGACACCTGTTGGGATATTCGCGGTGGTTTTCCATTTACGACGGCCCGGACCAAAAAGCGCTGATCAAATCAATAATAAAAAACAGTGGAATTGATGAAAAAGCCATGCGGCCCAAAATGGTGCTGCACGCCATATCATCTTATAAAAACCGTTGTATTACTCCTGACATACTTGAAAAGAAGGCGGAATCCTTTTACGAAAAGGAGTTGCTCGATCTCTATAAAGAATATCAGGAGGGCTTGAAAAAAGCAGATGCCATGGATTTTGATGACCTTATTCTCAATACGGTGCTGCTACTGAAAAAAAACGCAGATATACTTGCGCGGTATCACGATGTATTCCGGTATATTTTGGTTGACGAATATCAGGATACCAACGGGGCGCAGTTTAATCTGATAAAAACCCTTGCCGGAGAAGTGAGCCCCGTTTTTGCTGTGGGAGATGATGATCAGTCTATATACGGGTGGCGCGGTGCGCAGATAGAAAATATTCTGGGGTTTGACCGTGCCTTTGGAAACACCAAAACATTTTTCCTTGAGCGCAATTACCGCTCCACAAAGAATATCCTTCGTTTTGCCAACAGCTTGATATCAAAAAACGAGAACCGCAATAAGAAAACTCTTTGGACCTCATCAGATGCCGGTGAGGAGATAGTGCTGCGGCGCTACAGCAACGATCTGAAAGAGGCGGAATGTACGGTGCATTCCATTGCAGATTCTTTGGAGAAAAACACCGCTGCCCTGTCGGAAATTGCCGTGTTTTTTCGTACAAATTCACAAACCCGGCAGTTTGAACGGGAGTTACTCAAGGCGGATATCCCCTATACTATTGTGGGGGGGACGGCGTTTTACAGCAGAAAAGAAATAAAGGATATCATCGCCTATCTGCGTCTGCTCACAAATCCCCGGGATACCCTCTGCTGTCAACGGATAATAAATATCCCTGCCCGCGGCATAGGTAATAAGAGCCAGGAAAAAATTGCCCGGTCTGCCCGGGATGAAGATGTTTCGTTTTTTGAGCACATTCGTTCCGGTGCAGCGGAAAAAGTTCTTTCGGGAACGGGGAAAAAAGGGGTAAAACAATTTCGCGCCATCTATGAGAAACTGTTTTCTCTGCACAATGATAATGCCGGGGCAGAGGAATTGACCCATGAGCTCCTGTTACAGACCGGATATCTTGATGAGCTTCGCGGCGCCGGAGAAGAGGAGGCGGAGCAGCGTATCGAAAATATCAATGAGTTTGTCAATGCCGTGGCGCAATGGCAGGAGGAAAATCCCGAAGGCCTTTTGGAAAATTTTCTTGAAGAGATTACCCTGGCTACGGATGTTGATTCTGTTGATCGTGAAAATTCAGTGAAGCTGATGACCCTTCATGCCTCAAAGGGGCTTGAATTTGATGAGGTGTATATTGCCGGCGTGGAACAGGGACTGCTTCCCTCAATGCAGTCTTTGAATGATCCGGAGAAAATTGAAGAGGAACGACGTCTGCTTTATGTGGGAGCCACGCGGGCCCGTAAACGCCTGACCTGCAGTTTTTGTGAAAGCAGAATGCGTTTTGGTTCAGTTATGCCCATGGGCATATCACCTTTTCTGGAAACGGTGGATGCCGAACTCTATCGTTTTGTGGAGGAATCGGCACGTTATAACAGGGTATACTGGAGCGACACCGGGAATTCTGCGGCGTATAAGCCCCAGCAAAATGACCGGCGGGGAACATCCAGGGGTGCTTTGAAGCGCGGTGCCCCTGTCCTGATGAAGGGGAGCGACCTGTTACAAAAAAACAAGAAGACCACTACTCAAGCTATCCCTTTGTCAACATTTGCTCAGCCCGGGAAAGGCGCATCGGATTTTCGTCAGGGGCAGGCGGTAACCCATGAAAAATTTGGAGCGGGCAAGATTCTCAATGTAAGCGGCCTTGGCTCAAATACACGTGTTACGGTGCTTTTTGAAGGCGGTGAGCGAAAAAAACTGGTGGCTAAATATGCAAAACTTACAATAGTACACAATTAAGAATACGGAGCGGATAAATGATACACAAGGATGATGTACGGGCTATTATTCATTTGGCCCGGCTTGATGAAGAGCAGGAAGACCTGGATAGACTGACCGAGGAGTTTGCTCATATTGTACATTATGTTGAGCAGCTTCAGGATGTTGATACTGCTGATATTGAACCCACGGCATATATGGAGCGTCCCCATGATGCCTTGCGTGATGATATTATGACAGATTCTTTGACTCCGGAGGAAGCGTTGTCAAATGCTCCCCGGCCCAAAAAAGGTCATTTTGGAATACCAAAGATAATTGGATAAGCACTATGACAAAAAAAATTCTCCTGTCTCCTCACTTCTACATTTGTCTTGCCTGGGCGGGCATACTGCTCTTTGTTAGTCTTCCCGCAGAAGATACGGCTGACCAGCGTGTGATGGTGGATGAAATCACTGAAGAGGATACCTCCCACAGGGATACTGCGGCATCACAACAGGCTGCAGATACGGAAATGCCGGAGTCGGAGGTTTCTGCCCAAGGCTCTTCCAAAACAGGGTCTCCCCCGGGGAAGACCACGCAGGTGCATAAAAAGGATATTAATACCGCAACCAAAGCTGAGCTTATGAATGTGCGCGGTATCGGAGAGGTGATAGCCGGACGTATTATTGCCTATCGTGAAGAAATGGAAGGGTTCAATTCACTGAAGGAGGTAATGGAAGTCCGTGGAGTTGGTTCTGTGACATACGGGAGGATTCAGGAGCTTTTTTATTTTAACGGAAATGGTGATTAGTTATGGCACCCATATGCGGTTTACATTTTACCGATGATTATATAGTACTTGCCAAAAGAGACGGTGCGGCACGGGAGGTAAACTCCCTGAGTCTTCAGCCCCTGGATACCTCCCGGGATTTTTTCGGTGGGCTGGATGAAGGGCTGAATGAGCTGATGAGTCATGAGCTTTTGAACAAAAAAGAGAATGTGGCCGTATCCTTCAAATCAAAAACAACCCGGCTGTTTCAAACCGAACTTCCCACGGGGATTCGTGATATTCATGAGATGATGTCCTGGGAATTTATGATGCGAATCAATGAAGCCCCGGAGGACTATCATTTTGCTGCCATAAAAACCGGGCTCAACAGAGCCTTGGGGGTGGGTATCAAAGAAAAGGAACTTCAGAAATATCTCTCTATTCTGAAAAAGCATAAACTGCGGGTTCAGGCTGTGGACACTGATGTTATTGCGCTTTTCAATACCTTTGATATGAATTATGACACCACAACACCGTCGGTGCTGCTCCTCTTTGATTCAACGGGGGTTACCTTTATTCTTGTACAAAACAAAACTATTTTTTATGTTTCCACCTTGGCCAGTCTGAACCTGGATAGTATTGCAGAGGACATTAAACGGATAAAGAAGGAGTGCATGGCTGTTTTGCGTTCTTTGAAATTCTCCAGGGAGCTTCCCTGGTATCTTAGCGGAGAGATTTTGGCTGATTTTTCCGTTCAAGACAGTATCCTCAAATATCTGTCCGGGGCAAAAATAATTGACCCCTTTATAAAACTCCCCTCAACGGTGGGCATGGATGAAGCCAGTCTTGATCGCTTTGCCCCTCTTATTTCAATTGCTGTTGGCCTGTCCCAGCGGGATGTTTTGTAAGGAGCAGAAATGTTACAGACGAATTTACTGAAATCAAAGCCAAAAATCAGCGGTGTCTCGGACGGTCGGGATCTGGTTTTCCTTTTTTTAAAAATATTTTTTGTTCTTTTTATTCTTATTGGAGCCTTTGTCTTTGTTTTTCGCACGTACAGGGGAAACGTCTTTTTCAGTGAAAGCACGCAATCGCAAAAGATACCAGAGGATTCCTTCCAAAACACTCAGGCGTCGAAGCCGCAGGACCGGGAAGAGACCACAATGCAGGCGGATGATGAGACAGGAGAGGGGCCGTATTATCTTGCCTATGAAGATATGACAATTCTTGAGCAGATTCATTATGAGAGTGTTTTTACAAAATTAACCCTGGATTATTTTATTGCCTCCGTACCGTCCTCGGCATCCTTTGAAAAACTGCATATCCGGGATTTTAAAAAAGTTTCCGGAGTGGTGTTTCTTGATACCCGGGAAGATGTTGTCAGTTTTCTGCGGGCCTTTGAAAAGAGCTCCGACTGGAAAATTCGACCGCGGCCGGAAACCAGACTTCTGGATAAAGATGATTATTTCTCACTGGAATTTATATTTGAGCATCGCATTCCTGCATCGGTTTTGAGTGAGAATCTGGAGGTTGATGAGAATATTTTCGGTGTTGAACATCTTGAGCGCATGAAGAATCATATTCGCAGTGCCGTGGATACCAACGGTCTTCGGGCTTCGGATCTCAGACGTATCTCGGCAGACAGCAGGGGGAAATACCGGGATCTTCAATACCGGCTCCAGGGGAGTACGACATTTTCCCAATTCGCTTATTTTGTGCACGATCTTTACAATAGTACATTTCCTCTGCGTTTCAGCGAAGTATCCCTGGAGACTTCAGAGAGCGGCGTTGATTTTGATGTAACCATAACTGTAACGGTTTTTGAATAAGCTATGGATGTACGAATCTCCGGCGGGAAATATCGCGGCAGGAAAATTTATATTCCGAATCACAGTACCGATTTCAGACCCACCAAGAGCATGGTGAAGGAAGCAGTCTGCAGCAGTCTGCATCCCTATATTGCAAAAGCCCGTGTGTGCGAACTCTGCGGGGGGAGCGGCGCTGTTTCCTTTGACCTTTTGAGCAGGGGGGCAGAATCTGCCCGTGTGATAGAACAGGATCCACGGCGGTCGCAGCTTATTGCGGAGACCGCACAGGCTCTCGGACTGCAAAACTCCGTGTCTGTGGAATGCAGGGATGTGAAAGACTTTCTTGCCGGAATAACAGACCGGGAATACGATATCGTTTTCTTTGACCCTCCCTATTACGATGAAAACCTTTCCCAGCTGCTACCCGAAATACTATCTGTGTTTTCCCCTGCATCCGTTATTGTTTATGAATATGCCCTGGATGATAGTTTCGTGGAAGGAGTATCCGATTCTGTTACCGGCCGGAAGCTGAAAAAAAAGAAATTCGGTAAGACCGGTCTTATGTATTTTACACGGAAAAGGAGAAATGATGCCTAAAGCAATTTATCCGGGAACCTTTGATCCCATAACAAAGGGGCATATGGATATTGTCAGCCGAGCAGCCTCTATTTTTAATGAGGTTGATATAATTGTGGCGCATAATCCCGCAAAGGAATGTCTTTTTTCGGTGGAGGAACGATGCCGCCTTGTCGAGCACAGCGTTGCTTCCATGGAGAATGTGCGCGTTGGCAGCTTTACCGGGCTTATTGTTGATGCCCTCAAAGACAGCGGCGCACGAACAATTATTCGTGGTTTGCGTGCCCTTTCGGATTTTGAAGGGGAGTTTCAGATGGCGTTTACCAATCGAAAGTTATACGAAAAGGCGGATACGGTTTTTCTGATGCCCAGTGCGGAATATGCCTATTTGAGTTCTTCTCTGGTGAAGCAGATAATGCGTTTTGGGGGGCAGGTTGATAAGTTTGTATCGCCGGTGGTGGTGGCTGCATTGGAAGAAAAGCTTGCGGGGAATAGTTATGCGTGAACGTCTTCAGGAGTATTCCGTTGTATCTATTATTACCACGGTGACGGTGGCCATCTATTTTCTTCAGCTGATTCCTCCCGCAGGCGGTGTGATTCTGGATCTTTTTTCCCTTCGTCCTGTAACGCTCCTTCAGGGGGAGATCTGGCGGCTTCTTACCTATGGGTTTCTGCACAGCCCCTATGGTATATGGCATGTTGCGTTTAATATGCTCGGGCTTTGGATCTTCGGGCGTGAGCTTGAATACATCCTGGGGCGAAAGAAATTTACCTTCTTCTATTTGTTTTCAATTGTTTTTGCGGGCTTGTTTTCCCTGGGAAACATCCTCTACGGAGCGGGGAATATTCCAATAATCGGTGCGTCGGGAGCAGTATATGCCCTTCTTTTCGTGTATGCCCTCTACTATCCCAATCGTCAGCTTCTGATCTTTTTTGTATTTCCCATTTCCATCAGGGCGGCGGTGGTGTTCTTTACGATATTTTCCATTCTCGGCATGATGCAGGGGCTTGGAGGAGACGGGATTGCGCATATTGTGCATCTGGGCGGATTTGTTGCAGGCTATGTTTTCCATAAAAAGGGGGATATGCTCCTAAATATTCTTGAAGGGATGCAGGGGGGTATGAGGCATCCATTCAGAAAAAAGAAGAGGAATCCGCGTTTTTTTGAGTTTGAACGCCGGGGAGACTTTCACAAGGACTATCTGGAGATTGATACCATATTGCGAAAGATTTCCAGGGAAGGTATATCTTCTCTTACCAGTGAAGAGTGGCGGGTTCTGAAAGAAAATTCAGACAAGCGGTGAGACTATGATTCTGTTGTGGGTTCTCGTTTTTGTTATTTCTGTACTGTTTTCCTTTCTTTTTGCAGGATTTGAAACGGGCTTTATCAGCTGGAATACCGTAAAGATTGAGCATCGGGCGCATCGCGGCCATATGGTGGGGCGCCTTGCACTAATGCTTGACAGGCATTCCGAAGAGGTTATAACCACGGTTCTTGTGGGAAATAATATTGCCCTGGTACTGATGTCTACAAGTCTTTTCAGTGTTATTCGTCACATGTCAATGTCTTTTTCTCCATTTATCGTAAATTCTTTCCTGACCATTGTGGTGCTCATCCTGTGTGAACTGCTTCCAAAATCCCTGTTCCGTATCTACTCCTTTCGGCTCAGCTACGCCTGTGTTCCCCTCATATATCCGTTTTTTATTATCTTTTATCCCGTTTCGTTTGTATTCAGAATGCTTACCAGGGGGCATACATCAGAAGAGGCGGTTAAGTCCCGTGAGTTGGTCGCCGTTGCAGAGGAGGGGGAGCGGGATAAAGGGTTGACCCCCTTTGTGAAAAGCATTGTTGCATCGGTATATTCACACAACTCCCGGACACTGAAAACAGTCTGTGCGTCCCTGCTGCCCGTTGCCACCATAAGCGATGGTCATATCTTTGCATCCACGGCAATAAATACGGAAATGCAGGAGGATTTTCTGCGGCGTATTTCAAGGGGAATGTATCTGGATATGGAGCAAAACAGCACGGCCTTACTCAGGAATAATTGCCTGATTTCTTCAGAATACATAATAATTAAAGACAAAGACCGTTTTTTGTGTTATAATAGTGAGGATTGTTTTAAAAAACTCTTTTTTTGAAAAGAAAGTTTTTTTGATTTTTTTTAGTGTTTTATATTCTAATGATTAAAATGAAAGCTTACAGGTATGCGGGACAATACGTCAAAAATTAAATTACAGATACTGAATATTGCAACAGGGCGGCGTTTCCTCTTTATGTCGTCGGTTATTTTTGTGCTGGCCTTTGCTGAGCTCCTTTTTGGTATTATTTCCTATCAGGATCTGTATGGTTCGTATAAAGGCAATCATGCGAAGCTGACACAGCTGAGATCCAGGGTCAATGAATTCCGCGAAGATGCTCAGGTGAGCAATGAACTCCTGGCGCAGCTTGAATCCCGCGAAAGCTTTTACCGGCTGAAATACGGTGTATCGGAAATTGATTCCGGCATCAGAAAATTCAGCACCGGGGGTAAGCCGACCACAGAAAGCCTTGCGGAAACCATGCTTGGCGATATGGATATGATACAGTCGGGTAGCATTAAAACAGAGTTTTCACTGATGCTGGATCGGGTGCGCTTTACCGACAGTATTCTGGACCGGCTTCATGCATATATTGACAAAGAACTCAGCTATTACCGGGAAATACCCTCTATCTGGCCCGTAAAGAAAGACCGTATCAGTTCCGCCTTTGGAAATCGGGTTCATCCCGTTTACGGCAGAAGGATATTTCATGAGGGGATCGATATTGTCGGTACGATCGGAGACTCTGTGATTGCCCCCGCCGATGGGGTGTGCACCTATGTGGGGGTTACGGAAGGATATGGAAAAATGATAGAGGTTCGTCACCGTAACAGCGGCTATTATACCCGCTATGCACATTTATCGGGGTTTAATATCACTGAGGGTGAGATTGTGAAGCGGGGGGATCTGATTGGTTTTCTGGGAAATACGGGAACCAGTACGGGGCCGCATCTTCACTACGAGGTTCGTAATAATGATCGATGGGGAAAGGCTCTCAACCCCTATGGATTTCTTCCGGGTAATGAGCAGGTTGTTTACGACTGATGCAGTATTATCATCTAAAAAAGCATCTTGATACGCACCATTCCTCCCACTGGGAGAATATTTCAGCTGAGATAGATACCGTTGTCTGTGAATCGGGGATAGAACGGGGAATAGTCCTTATAACCTCCTGCCACACAACGGCTGCCATTACGGTCAATGAAAGCGCAGATCCGGATGTGGAAAAAGATTTTTTTCGCAAGCTCTCCTGCATGGTTCCTGAAAAGGAGTCCTTTTACCGTCATCTGGAAGGAAACTCTCACAGTCATATAAAAACCTCCCTTACGGGTATATCAGAAACCCTTCATGTTGTGGATGGTAAAATTCAGCTTGGCCGATGGCAGGCGGTGTATTTCTGCGAGTTTGACGGTCCCCGAAAAGGGCGCAGCTATGAAATAGTCGTTATGGGAATATGATATACCGGGCGGATCTGCATATTCATTCCTGTCTTTCCCCCTGTGCCTCCATAGATATGGGGCCGCGTGATATTGTCGCAGCTGCCGAAAAAAAAGGCATAACACATATGGCTTTAACAGATCATAACAGTACACGAAATTGCTCTGGGGTTGCCGAGCTCTGTGCTCAAAAGGGCATTGCTTTTTTCCCCGGTATTGAAGTGACCACCTCAGAGGAAATTCATGTTCTGGTATATTTTGAAAACCTTGCCGCATGCCTTGAATTTGGAATTGCTGTTGAAGACAGTCTTATTGAAAAAATTGATCCTGCAACGGTACATGGGGAAGAACAGATTGTTGCTGACAGTGCAAATGATATCCTGGCATTTCATGATGTGTATCTCAATGTTGCGTCGCGGTTGAGTATGACGGATATTCTGCGCATGGCGAAGTATGACTATGATGCCTGTGTTGTTCCCGCTCATATTGACAAACCGGTGTTTTCAGTAATATCCCAACTGGGGTTTATACCGCCGGATGACTCCTATGCAGCGGTGGAATATTTTTCCCTTCGTGCAGTGGACACAAAACTCAGTGCCGGTCTTCCGTGGATTACCTCCTCTGACAGCCATTTTATAGATCAGGTGGGTACCTCGGGGGTCTGCTTTTCATCCGACCAAAACATTTCCGGTCCCCGGGAGTTTTTCTCCCTTTGCTCAACCTTTAACTATGGTCTGTTTTAGAACCCTCATTGGGCTTACTGCGGTGTTTTGCCTGTAAATATGCCCGTTCAATATTTGTTTCCGTGTTGGGTTTTTCAAAAAAGTAGCCCACCTGCAGGCTCACATCATAGGGGTGCTTGGAATGTTCATTATACAGGGTGAGATTTGTAAATATCCGCTGAAAGAGATCTTCAACAATATCAAGATCCTGAGCTTTTATGGTGACGGCAAAAATGTCTGCCCCTATTCGGCCGACAATGTCTCTGTCGCGAAAGGTTCGTTTCAAAAGGGATGCAGTTGCAATAATTGCGCGATCTCCTTCATCGTGGCCAAACCGGGTGTTTATTTCTGATATTCCCGCTATATTGACGTAAAATACTGCCACGGGGGATTTGGTAGAAATACATTGGCTGATAGTCTGCTGTGAAAGGAGCATAAATCCGTTTTTATTTGAGACGTCCGTCAGTTCATCCTGCATGGATAAGGCGTTGTACCGCTCTTTCATGTAGCAGTTATGAAGCGCAGTGCTGGTATGGGCCCGTAAATCCTCATAGATATTTACATCGCCGTCAGAAATGATATCCATAATAATATACCCGAAGTATTCTCCATAAAAATACAGGGGAAGAAATACGGCTTCCTCAGCCATAGGGGCATAATGGCTGGAGAGTATTTCCCGATTTTTTACAATTATACCCTCTTCAGGCAGGGATATGATTTTCTTTTGTATGATCTGACGCTTAATATGGGATACATCGGGTAGATTCCAGTCCAGGTAGGGAATGGATGCATAATTATAAAACAGTACGATGGTTGCATTGGCAGATCCCAGGCGTTTTAACTGTTGAATGACATAGTCCAGCAGGGATTCGGCATTATGCTGGGATATTATATTCTGATAAATCTGTCTCAGGTTTTCCTTCTGGTTTTTTTGCAGATAGATTCTGTATTTGTCGTGGGAGCGTTGGGACTGGTTGATTACCAGCATGGATTCCAGCTGAAGCTTATTAATAATGAATATTTTATCAGAATATTTTCTCAGGGCGGCAATGGGAAGAATAAAGGATATGAGATACTGCCATATGTCCAGTTTCTTTTCAAAAATAAGATTATACTCTATGGTGCGGCTCAGTTTTTTGATATACTCCTCTTCGTCCTCAGGGGTATTGGTATCCACGGCCTGCTGAAAGAGTGAGAAAATTTTCTGTACTGAAGTATTCACAAAATCGGTATAATGGCGGATATTATCAGGGGATTTGTGCCGCATCCCGGAAATGCATTCCTGCATAAGCGGCTCAAGTATCTGCGTTGTGCTTTCTCCATCCACGGCTTTATTAATATCTATGCGTGACAGTTTTTTCCGGAAACTGGTTATGGAGTGATTAATACAGCCGCAGGAGCTTCGGGGAACGTATATGGCCGGTTTTATAATAGTCTTGGATTCCTGGGGTATAAGGGCCGCCTCCACAGCGGCGGCACCGATTTCATAAAAGGGCTGACGAACCGTTGTCAGGCTTGGAGAAAACATGTTTGCCTCAGGAATATCATCGAAGCCTGTGACGGCAATATCATTTGGAACATACACGCCATGGGCGTGAAATTCCTTTATGGCTCCCATGGCAATTTCATCATCGGCGCACACCAGGGCATCTACATCAAGGCTGCTGCGAATAATCCTGCGTGCCGCCTGTTTTCCCGATTCCCCTGAAAAGGTACCGTCAAATATGATGGAGCTGTCATAGCCGAGTCCACACTGCTTTAATCCGGAGATATACGCATCAAGCCGTTCAAGAGCGTCTTCGTTTGTGGCTGGACCCTTTACAAAACCGATACGGCTTTTATTGTGTTCTGTTTTCAGGTGGGTAATCTGTTCGATAATGCCTTTTTTATTATCAACCATAATTGATGTGTGCGCCCGTGGAAGTATGCCCGCAATGCTGATAACAGGCGGGTGTAAGAGCTCAAGGTATTTTTCAACAACTGCCCAGTTTGTATATTCTGCCATGGCTCCGGAAAAAAGAATGACCCGGGAAAAGCTTCCGGTATTTACAAAATCGGCGATGAAAGGATAATGTGATATGATATTACTGCCCGACAGGGCGGGAAAAACCACTATGTCAACACCGTTGTCACGTGCGGTGTCATAAATCCCCTGCCAGATAAGAGATTGACAGGATTCTTCTATCTGACTGATTATAACTGCAATTTTTTTCATGTATACACCTGTGGAAATTGTCGCATTATTTTAACCGCTCATTCTTGCAGAGGCCACGCATTATACAAATATACCCTCCCACTGTACGAAGAGTATACAATTCTGCACACAAATTTAAAGAAAAAACTGTTGCTGTTTCCAAAAAATAAGAAATTATTCACCATGTAAAATGGTATTTTTTAATATACCATCACCTGAAAGAGGCGTTTGTATGAGTGTTACCGCAGTAATTGTGGCCGGAGGTTCCGGCACACGGTTGGGAATGGATATTCCCAAGGCATTTGTTCCCCTGGGGACAAAACCCCTATTATGTCACAGCTATGCTGTATGTGCTGCCTGTGAGGATATTGAGGAAATCATTGTGGTGGTTCCCCTATCTCATATTGCACAGACACAAAAGATTCTTTCGGATCAGGAAATTCGAAAAAGGCACCGTGTTATTTCCGGCGGCAGTCAGCGTTGGATTTCTGTGAGAAACGGCGTGTGTGCAGCCCAAACAGAACTGGTGCTTATTCATGATGCGGCCCGTCCCTTTGTTACCGCTGCTATTCTGCATCGTCTCTGCAAAGATCTCCGTGATAACGCCGGTGTAATCACGGCAACACCCGTGGTGGATACTATCCGGTATTTTGAAAAGGATATGTGCGGCACTACTCTGGACCGATCCCGGCTGATTGCCGTGGGAACCCCTCAGCTGTTTCGTCGATCCATACTTGTGTCATGTTATGAAAACATTGACTCCCTGCCGTCCATTCCCACGGATGAAGCCATGCTACTTGAGCAGAATGGGATTCCCGTTGCGTGGGCTGAGGGAGATCCCCTGAATTTTAAAATTACCACTCCCGCCGATTACACCATGGCGCAATGCATTCTTCGGGAGGGATATGATAATTAGGGAATCCGAACCTCTGGCTTCGCATACCTCGTACAAAATCGGCGGTCCCGCACGGTATTTTGCCCTGCCTGAGACCCTGCAGGATATATATGATACCATATCATTTTGTAAAGAGTGTGATATATCCTGCTGCGTTCTGGGAAAAGGAACCAATGTTCTCGTTTCCGATACGGGCTATAGGGGGCTTATCATTTCCACGGAAAATCTAAGGGGAATGAATTTTACCGATGAATACGCAGAGGTTCGCAGCGGAGTTTTGCTGAATACCTTTATTGGTTCGGCGGTAACCCATGGATTTGGAGGGCTTGAGAAACTGGCGGGGATTCCCGGAAGCGTGGGCGGCGGGATTATTATGAATGCCGGCGCATTTGGTTCCACCATCAGTGATTATCTGCATTCGGTTCAGTGGATAGACCTTACAAATCAGACATTTTTTGATATTCCCGCAGCCGATCTTTCCTTTTCCTACAGAAGCAGTTCTTTAAAGAACCCCTCTGTTATGGTTTTTTCCGCCCGCTTTCGCCTTCCCCGGAAAAACCGGGCAGATATGGAGCAGGAGATGGCGGAAATACTTGCGCGACGAAAAACAAAACAGCCCCTTGAATATCCCAGTTGCGGCAGCGTGTTTAAACGTCCTCCGGGAAATTATGCCGGTGCACTGATTGAACAGGCAGGGTTAAAAGGCGCTTCTGCAGGAGGAGCTCTCGTATCGCCCCAGCATGGCAATTTTATCGTAAATAAGACCCGCACCGCTTCTGCACAGGATGTATTCAGCCTGATTAACCGCTGCAGAAAGGATGTCTATTACTGCAGCGGTATAGAATTGGAACCGGAAGTTCTTTTCCTGGGTGATTTTAAAACAAGATTATGGAGGCCGTGATGAACGAAACTGTACCCTTTGTGCTGGGTCCGTTGGGGACCAACGGATATGTATATCATGATGGAGCGACTGCGCTGATTATTGATCCGTCTCACGAACCGTCAGACGTGCTGGATTATATCAACTCCCATTCTCTGTCACCACGGGCTGTTGTTCTGACCCATGGGCATTTTGATCATTTCCTCGGCATTGATGCCGTACAGGCAGAATATGCTGAGCTTCCCGTGTATATTCACACAGATGATGTCCGGCTTCTGAAAAACCCCCGACTCAGCGGAGCAGAGATGCTTCCCCAAAGCGAGCCGTTTACACGAAAGACAGAACCTCTGGTTGAGGGGCATATGACCATAGCGGGTTTTGATTTTGAGGTGTTTCATATTCCCGGTCATACCCCGGGGGGCATAGCCCTGTATGATGGGGAGGTGCTTTTTTCAGGGGACTCGCTTTTTGCCGGTGCAGTGGGACGGACAGATTTTGAATATGGTGATCACAGCGCCCTTATCAATGCTATTGAGAAGAAAATATTTTCCCTTCCGCCGGAAACCGTGGTATATCCAGGTCACGGCATGAGAACCACCGTGGGAATTGAAAAGAAAACAAATCCGTTTTTTCCTTAGACATTGATTTTAAACCATGGTATACTGAGGGTGATACCCCTCACTATCAGGAGCTGATATGCACAGTATTCTTTTTGTCGATGATTCTCCGATGAATCTGAGGGTGTACAAAAAACTCTCCCGTACCATTTCAGATTCTCCTTCATGGCGTTTTTATTTCTGTGATGATTCCTTACAGGCCTGTGAACTTGTGGAGACTTATATTTTTGATGCCGTGGTTACCGATCTTGAAATGCCCGGTATAGACGGGGCGCACCTGCTCAGTTTCGTTGCCGATGTGCAGCCCCAGGCGCTGCGGATTATTGTGTCCGGTGAAATGGCGCATTCCAAGGGTATGAGGCCGGTGAGGCTGGCTCATAATTATTATCTCAAACCCCTGAATCTGGCCCTTTTTAACCGGATTACTGAAACGGTACGCTTTATAAAACAGCTTCCCCTTGATACTGAGGCACGAAGGAGTATCGGCTCATTCGGAAGCCTTCCTGTTCCCTCAAAACAATTCTGCCGCCTTGTTTCCCATATTCAGTCCGTCGATGCAACAATAAAGGGCGTAGGAGATATTGTCGCCGCTGATACAGTGATGTCGGCCAATATTCTCAAGCTTATCAATACTCCCTTTTTCGGGTATCAAAGGGGGATACAATCGGTTCACCAGGCAGTGGCTCTTCTTGGTATTGATCTGATTCGTACGCTTATTGTCATTCAGTATTTGCACCAAATGCACAGAAACGGTGAAAGGGACGGGGCTTTTACCCCAGAGTATCTTCAGGAGTTTGCCCTGTCGTGCATGCAGACTGCGCGCTTTATCTGTGACACGGAGAAAATCCCACCGGAGGACACCCGTATAATTATTCTCGCTTCGGTGCTGATGGATATTGGAAAATATCTCATTGAGAGCTTTCTTCCCATGCAGTTGCGGCGGTTTTTCACTGAAGATTCATCCTCAATCTGCGATGGACGGGAAAAGCAGTATCTTGGAGTTTCTCACCAGGAAGCCGGGGCCTACCTACTTACACTATGGGGATTTGACATGTCTCTTATTTCACTGATCATCAATCACCACAGATCTGTATCTTCTACACAGAATTTTATTGGTTTTATTGTGGGAGCTGTTTCCGGTATTGTCCATTCAGTGATGGACGGGCGTCCACTTCAGGAAACAATCCCCGCAGAAACAGAGCAGGGGGATGTTAAAAAAATATACGGATATTATGCTGCATATGTGTCTTCCCTGAGCTGATACACGTTGATGACAGATTTTCTGCTTAGTGCTCCTGCTGAGATGGAGTTGAAATTGAATCCAATGGTTCGGTTTGCTCCCGGGTAAGATGTTCAGAAACAGCTTCCAGAAGATCGGTCTGAAGATTCCAGTGGGCATAGGAGCCTTTTTGACTGTTGTTAAGAAATAGTACAAAGGCATGAGGCGTAGAGTTTATGGTAAAAAAACCGGCAACATTATTTACTCCCCGTTGGGCAAGGGTACCTGTCTTTGCACGAATATTCCCGGAAAGAAGTGGTGAATTCAGCCGGCCGGACAATGTGCCGTCCCTGCCGGAAACGGCAAGACCGGTGATGAACTCATAATTCCAGTGGGTGTTCGTGTATATGTAGCGCAGAAGCGTACCGATCTGGGCAGGAGTTGCCCTGTTTTCTATTCCCATACCTGAACCATTGAAAATACGGGGTGTCCCCGTTGTGCTTGTATCGAAGGTATTGGCCCACCATGCGGTGATTTTATCACCTGCATCTTCCCAGGATCCGTCACCGCCCGTTTCTGCGGAAATGGATCGGAATATCAGCTCGGCGATAAAATTATTGGAGTATTTCAGGGTATTTTGAGCATGATAGGACAGCGGGCGTGAGGAATGGGTATAAAAGAGAGATTGTGTATCTGGTTCACCCTGTACGGTATCGCGGAGAAGCTGAGCCGTAACCACGATTCCCGCTTCATCGGCCATGGCTTTGAAGGAACTGAAAAAATGATCTTCCGGATCCCAGATCTTACGGTAGAAAACCCGATGAGAGCCGCCTTCCTGCACCATCCCGTTTACAAAGAGTGTGGTTTGTCCATCTTCCCTATAGGTACTCACATCAATTCGTGAAGATGTTTTTTCCCGGGTCATAATCCGTCCGCGTATCCGGATGTCATCACGGCGGGGTAAAAAAGAAATGTGGGCTTCCTCGCCCGCAACGGTGGGGGTTATATGAATTTCAAGGGCGTTGAAATTTGCTGATAATGCTGCATTGGGTGCCATATATGCCCGTGAACTGTTGCTGTTTTCAAATCCCGGTCCGTACCGGGTTGTGTCGGTAAAGGCTGACTGGATAATCAGTGTGTCTTCAATTTTCCTCAGTCCCCGACGGTGTAGTTGAGTAACCAAAAGCCACAGGTTTTCGGCGGTAATATGCGGATCCCCTTCTGCCTGAATAACTGTGGTCCCCCGGGCGATGCCTTCTGATTTTTCGAGACTGTCAACAAATAATTTTGTGGTAAAGCGGTGCTGAGGGCCCAGGGTGTCCAGGGCGGCAGCCGTGGTAATAAGCTTCTGCACTGAGGCGGGTATAAAGTATGTGTCTGGATTGATGGAGACGCAACTTGTATCGGCATCCATATCCCACAAAAGCACTCCCAGGTGAGACGGTGAAAAATCATGGGCCCGGAGTATTTTCAGAATACGGTCTTCCAGTGTGGAGGCATGCACGTTCAGCAGTAAGAGCAGAAAAAACAATGTGGTCTTTATTGTATATCCCATATGCCGGTCTGTTTAATAAATTCTTCTGCGGAGTTTACATCCAGATATACCGTTGCAAAACGGATGTAGGCAATCTGATCTATCTGAGCCAGTTCTTTCATTACTTTTTTTCCTATTTCAAAAGAGGCGATTTCATCTTCGCCGGACTGCCGAATTGATTTTTCCACGGTATCAGCCAGTGCATTTATGGCAGCCATGCTGACCGGGCGCTTTTTGCAGGCGATTTTGATACCCTCAAGCAATTTCTGACGGCTGTAATTTTCACGGCGGAGATCTTTTTTTATAATAGCCATTTGAAAGTCTTCTATGTATTCGTAGGTGGTAAAGCGGCGGCTGCATTCTGTGCACTCCCGTCGTCTTCGGATGGCTGCACCGTTTTGTGATGATCGTGAGTCAATTACCTTGTCATGCATGTTTCTGCAGTACGGGCATTTCATTGGTATGCCTTTGGAAAAAAAGTTGCATATAATTTCTACTATAATATAATTAGGAGAGTTGCACCAAAGGAGCGAAAATATGGATTTTAATACAAATAGGGAAGAGCTGCTTAAGGTTCTGCGGTCTCAGAAAAAAAAGCGTCCTTCCCGGTCAGGAAATCCCGCCGTTTCTTCTCAAAGCAGTCATACGATACACCCCGTGCGAAGCACTACGGAAGTTTTGATTTACGGGCATTCCGGTCCATTTCTCAGGACACTCCGTTCGGTGGTAGAGAATGTGTGCCGGGTACAGATATTTGAAGATATTGATGCGGCAGCCGAATACGTCCTCCAGCATCATATACCCTTGGTTCTAATGGATATGGATCCACCGTCGGACTGGAAAATGTGTCATGATCTTTTTAGCACGGGGAAAACCATGTATCCCGATATCCACTACATTGTCTATCAATCCCAAAAAAAGGCGCCTGACCATATTCTTATGCTTGAAAAACAGGGAGCTCATATATTTTCAAAGCCTGTTGAAACTCAGGAGTTACGAACCTTTATTCGTACCATATTGGAGGATACATGATACCACTGTCAGAGCTGTGCTCTTTTTTGTCCGACCTTTTGTCCATTCACCGCATTGACGATTATTCCCACAATGGTTTGCAGTTTGAGGGAAGCCCTGAGGTGCATAAGATCGGCTTTGCAGTTGATGCCGGGTGCGGGGTTTTTGAAAAAGCAGCTGAAGAAGGTATTGATATGCTTGTTGTGCACCATGGACTCTTTTGGAAAAAAGCCAATCCCTCTGTTACAGGAATGATGAAAAACCGTATTTCCCTGCTGTATGAAAATAATATGTCTCTTTTTGCTGCCCATTTGCCCCTGGATATGCACTCACACCTGGGGCATAATGCCCGTATTTTGGATATACTGAATGTGAAAAAGACCTTTGGCTTTTCTCCTTGGGGATCAGATATGATCGGTGCAGGAGGTGTGTTTCCCACACCGGTGTCTGTGGCTGCTATCAAAAAGAATCTGGACACTGTCCTTGGCGGCGACTGCAGGGTTTTGAATAACCGTGGTACTCCGGTTGGTTCCGTCGCTGTTTTCAGCGGTTCCGCCGGCCGAAAAGATTTCCATGCAGCCCTTTCCCGGGGGACGGATGTCTTTATTACCGGGGAGGAAAGTGATATTTTCCATGATGCCCGTGATGCCCAAGCCACCGTATTGTTTTTGGGGCATCACAGGAGTGAGAAGCCCGGAATGTGGGCATTGCAAAAGGCTGTGAAGGAGCGGTTTTTTCTTGATGACTGCTATATTTCCTATGATACCTTTTTATGAAACAGGAGAATTATTGCTAAAGTGTGATGTATGTCACACTTTGTCGTGCAGGGATGTTGTATCTTAGAATTAGATATCTCCTTGAGCATATGGGATAATGCACAGCATACCCTAAGAAGTGAGTCATTGACACGATGACTCACTTCTTTTTGCTTTTTCCCATATTTTGTCCAGCTCATCCAGAGAAGTATTCGTCATTTTCTGGTGATCACAGTTAAAGTGGTCCTCCACAAACTTCAGTCGGTTGATAAATGTGCTGATACTGTGGCGAAGCCCGCTTTCTGCTGAGATATCAAGATGGCGGGCGACGTTAACCAGGGAAAAAAGCAGATCCCCCAGTTCCTTTTGTATCATCTCTGTGTCACAGCCTGATTCCACCGCCTCTATTAATTCCTCTGTTTCTTCCCGGACTTTGTTCAGTACCGGTTCTGTGGCGTTCCAGTCAAATCCGGCTTTTCGGGCTTTCTGTTGAATTTTTTCGGCCAAAAGAAGAGAGGGGAGTGCCCGGGGAACTCCGTCGGTGATATACGTCCTGTTCTCCTTGCCCGCTTCTTCTTTTTTTATTTGCTCCCAATTATGCAGCACCTGCTCCGGGGAGATATCTTCAGTCTTTTCAAATACATGGGGGTGTCGGCGTATCAGCTTGTCGCTTATTGCCCGCGCCACATCATCAAAGGTGAAGTTGTTTTGTTCAGATTCCATCTGAGTATGAAACACTACCTGGAGCAGTATATCCCCCAATTCCTCCCTGATATCATGAATTGCTCCTTCATCAAGGGCTTCAAATAACTCATAGGACTCTTCAATAAGATTGTGGCGAATGGAGGTGTGGGTCTGTTTCTGATCCCAGGGGCAGCCGTCGGGCTCCCGGAGCCGTGCCACGATGCTGATAAGCCGGTCCATATCAGTGCTCATTCCACTGCCCCTTCCCCTGGCGAAGAATCTCCCCCTGATTTTGGGTCATATCAATAATTGTTGAGGGAATCGGCGGCTCACAGGGGCCGGAATCAAGCATGAGGTCAACGCCGTTGAGGACCTCCGGGGTCATAAACAGATTGGGATCCCCCCGGTTTTCGCCTGCCGTATTCAGGGAGATACTCGCAATGGGACTGTGCAGCTGATTCAAAAGGCTCTGAATAACAGGGTGGTCCGGTATACGTATGCCGATATACTTCCGTTTTTTGGAGATGCGTTTTTTCACAAAGGCAGATGCAGGCAGAATAAAGGTAAACGGTCCGGGGGTATATTTCTTCAGCATTTTGAAAGCCCTGTCGGAGATTGATATATACTCGTTTGCCTGGGAAATATCACGGCAGAGAAAGGAAAACTTGCGGTCAGGATCGCGATGCAGTATCTGACTGATTTCCTTTATTTTTTTGTGGTTTCCCACAGCACAGCCTACACCGTAGACTGTATCCGTGGGGTAAATCACAATACCTTCCTGTTGTTCCAAAACCTCGGCAGCTCTGCGGATATACCGCTTCTGCGGTGTTTCCGGGTGGATGCTGACATGTTCCATAGGTTAATACTTCCGGTACAGGCCGCTGATGGAACGCCCGGCATTGGTGTAGGTTATTGCCTTGCCGAAGAGTTCTGCCACTGAAACTATTTCAAGCTTTTCATGACGTTTTTCCTCGGGGATATTTACGGTGTCAGTAACGACAAGCTTTTTTATGCAGGAATTCAGTATCCGCTCCCGGGCTTTACCGGACAGTACGCCGTGTACACAAAAGGCAATGATTTCTGTTACTCCCTTTTTCTGCAGCATTTCCGCCGCTTCAATAAGAGAGCCGCCGGAGGCAACCTCATCATCAAAGATGAAGGCGGTTTTTCCTTTGACGTCACCGATAACATTTTCCATAACCGGTGATTCTGAATGGTCATCGCGGCGCTTGTCAAGGATTGCCAGGGGGAGATTGAGCCGTCGGGCGTAGTGGCCGGCATGTTTTGCACTTCCCGCATCGGGAGCAACAACAACACCGTTTGATGTGTCGTATTTCTCACAGGCGTCACAGAGTATTTTCCCCGCAAGAAGGTGATCGCAGGGCATATTGAAGAAACCCTGAATCTGAGCGGAGTGGAGATTCATGGTCATTACACGGTCTGCTCCGGCGGTATGAATAAGGTCGGCCATGAGTTTTGCCGTTATGGCAATGCGCGGCTCGTCTTTTTTGTCTGATCGGACATAGGGAAAATAGGGACACACTGCGGTTATTCGTCCTGCGCTGGCATGCTTTGCGGCATTGATCATAATCAAAAGTTCAATAATTCCTTCACTTACGGGGCTGCATGAGGGCTGTACGAGGTACACATCTTTCCCCCGGACGCTTTCCTTAAAGGAGACCTTCATGTTTTCATTGCTGAATTTCATGATGTCGATTTTGCCCGGCTGAACGCCAACACTGCTGCAAATTTCCCTGGCAAGCTCCGGGTTTGCGCGACCGGAGAAAATTTTCAATTCACCAAACATAATAACCTCTATTTTATTTGAAACCTGTTTGTTGTCGAATTATACATGGAAAGAAGTTCTTTAATATCATCATGAAAAATGCGGGGGTGATTTACCGGTCGGGGTTCGAAAAAGTAGCGGCCCTCCTTTTGTTCAAGGAGTAGGCCTAAGGCATCAATGCCGGTTTTTTCGCGATAGAATATATGGTATGCGATACCGTTTTTAAAAAGAATATATCCTTTACGCCTACCGATGAAAACATGAAATGCACCGGTTTTTCTGTTGTCAACCAGGGAAAAGATATCTTCGCGGAGCATTCCCGATTCGATTGTGTTTGAGAGAATAAAAGTTGTATCTTTCAGGCGTATACTTTCGTCGGCACACTGCTTTTTCTGCCGAAGTTTTTTGATAAGAAATACGGTGCCTTGGAATGCTCCAAAGCCAATAATAAAGCCTGAAATTACCGTACCAGCCATATGGGTCTGCACGATTCCCCGTTCACATTAAAGGTTACGGTAAAATAACTTATTTAACCGCCGTTCCCGTAATATTTTTTCTCTTTTTGAATTTGCCGGGTCAGAAAGTATTTTAGGGCTGAATATTTCATAAAAGAAGAATCTATGAGAAAAAACAAAAAGGCTGTGGAGCGATTGTTCCACTATAAAAATCTTTTGTACCGCCTGCGTGATTTGGGAGTGAAGAGTGTGTACTCTGATACACTTGCTGAAAAACTTGATGTGACCGCTTCCCAGGTCAGAAAAGATTTCTCAATTTTTGATATAAAGGGCAACAAAAAAGCCGGATATGTGATTGGTGATCTTATTGCACGGCTGGAGCAGATTCTTCAAAATGACACTCCTCAGAAGATTATAGTTGTCGGTGTGGGGCGCATAGGCAGTGCCCTGATTCGATATAAGGGGTTTCAAAAGCAGAATGTGCAGATTGTGGCGGGCTTTGATCTGCATCCGGAAAAATTATACGAAGAAAGCCCCGTTCCTGTATATCCCATGGAGAAACTCGTTGATTTTGTGCAGAATCACCGGATTCGGATCGGCATACTGTCTGTGCCTGAGGAGGCAGCGCAAAGCTGTTATGAACAAATGTCACGAGCCGGACTGAAGGGTGTGCTGAATTTTGCCCCCCTTATTCTGAATCAAAAAGGCGACTGCCTTGTTACCAGTTACTGTGTGGAAAGTGAATTAAGCAGCCTGATCTATATGGTGAATGAATCGAATACTGAAAACGAGGGGTCTCATGAGTAATGCCCTGATAAAAATTGGCGGTTCCACGGTAAATGCTCCGGGCTTTCTTAAAAGCCTGGCCCATGCAGTGGAAAAATGTCGTCAGTCCTATTCTTTCTGTATTGTACACGGTGGTGGAAAAGATATCGCCGAGGAGTTTTCCCGCATGGGCAAAACATTTGAGTTTGTAGAGGGTTTGCGGATAACCGACGGTGATACTGTTGCAGGAGTCCAGCGGGTTCTCAGCGGCGGTGTTAATAAACGAATTGTCAACAGCCTTGTGTCACATAATGTTTCCGCTGCAGGGATCAGCGGTGTTGATGCTGCGTTTCTTGAGGCGGAAAAAATCAGCGCCGCCGGTCGCGATATCGGATATGTGGGACGGATTGCCCGGGTGAATCCGCGCATTATCACCGTACTTCAGAGCGCGGGGTATTTGCCCGTCATTTCTCCCGTTTCCTCTAACGGCCGGGGAGATATCCTCAATGTTAATGCCGATGATGCCGCCTCTGAGATAGCCATATGTCTCAGAGCGGATGATCTGATATATATATCTGACGTGGATGGTGTTATGGTGGACGGCGCAGTCCTTCCCCGCCTGTCCGTAGCAGACATTGAAGCGTATATTCAGGCAGGACATATTACGGGCGGGATGATTCCCAAGCTTCGTTCTGCTGCAGACTCAATTGACCGCGGTGTGAAGCGTGTTCATATTTGCGGCTGGTACGGAGACGAGACCCTTTCCCGGGAGCTTTCCCGCTCAAAGCAGCGGGGGACAATTATTCATGGAGGTGATAAATGAGCACAGTAAAGAATGAATTATTTGTAGACACCTATGGAAGAGGCGGGATGCCTTTGATGGATCATGGCAGCGGTGTTTACCTGTATGACAGTACGGGGAAAGAATATCTTGATTTTGTATCCGGTATTGCCGTGAATGCTCTTGGGTATGGCCACCCCGCTGTGGTTGGTGCTATTAAGACGCAGGCGCAGCGTCTTGTCCACTGTTCAAACCTTTTCTCCAATCAGCCCCAGATCGATCTTGCCCAGGCCCTTGTGGGTACAAGTTTTGCGGATCGGGTGTTTTTCTGCAACAGCGGCACCGAGGCTAATGAGGCTGCCATTAAATTTGCCCGAAAAACCGCCCAGGAACGGGATCCGTCCAAAACGGGTATACTCTCTTTCCACAACTGCTTTCACGGCAGAACCTACGGAGCAATGACCGCCACGGCACAAAGAAAATTTCATCAGGGGTTTGACCCCATACCGACAGGCTATTACTATGCCCCTCTTAATGACATAAAGGAAACCCGCCGGGTGCTTGAATCTGCAGAGTTTTCCGCAATTATCATAGAGCCCATTCAGGGTGAGGGGGGGCTTGAGAGTGCTTCCAGGGAGTTTCTGGGCTTCCTTCGCCAATACTGCGATGACACGGGGACGGCTCTGATTTTTGACGAAATTCAGTGCGGCATGGGGCGTACGGGTTTTCTGTGGGCGTATGAGATTTTTGGAGTGGTGCCGGATATTCTGACCTGTGCAAAGCCGCTTGGCGGCGGTCTTCCACTGGGAGCTGTGCTTGCTAAGGACGATTTTGTGCGGGCTGTAAAACCCGGGGATCACGGTACAACCTTCGGCGGAAATCCCGTTGCCTGTGCTGCGGGAAAAGCGGTTGTCGATACGGTGAGTACAGAACAATTTCTTCAACAGGTCCAAAGTCGCGGAGAATATTTGCAGCACAGCCTCAGAGCGTTGTGCCGTGACCATGACGCGGTTGTGTCTGTATGCGGGAAAGGCCTGCTTTCAGGAATCCGTCTCAGTCATGATCCGGGGCAGATTATTGTTGCGGCACGTGAAAAGGGGCTTCTCCTTGCCAAAGCCGGAAACAATACCATTCGCTTTATGCCTCCCCTGATTGTGGATGAGGAACATGTGGACCGGGCTGTTGAAATCATTGGCGGGGTTTTTTCGGGGAAATAAGGAATTGCATTTTTTCAAAAAATCCTTGACCGAAATGAGGCCCATATTGTATTATAACACACTGCCAGGTCGTAAAAAATGCATTGAGTGTTTCGATATTTATCATTAATTAATAATAACTTTTGGAGGAAGAATGGCGAATTGGAAAGTTCCATTTTATACGCATCAGCGTCAGTATGAGAATCTGAAGCCCGAGCTTCAGGCAGCAATGGAAGATGTATTTCAAAGCGGAAAATATGTTCAGGGGCCTGCCCTGGCTCGTTTTGAAGAAGAGCTTAAGGAATATATGGGATGTGACTATGCCATCGGTGTCGGTAACGGTACGGATGCACTGTGGCTCACTTTTATGGCCCTTGGTCTTGGAAAAGGTGATGAAATGATCACCACGGCGAATACCTTTTTCGCCACAGCTGAAGCAATGTGGATTGCCGGTGCAACAGCGGTTCTTGTAGACTGTGATCCAGAAACACGGAATATCGATCCAGAAGAAGTCAGAAAGGCAATTACTCCCAAAACCAGAGCGGTTGTACCCGTACACCTCTATGGCCTTACGGCTGATATGAAAGCAATTCGTGAAATTGCCGATGAATACGGTCTCTATGTGATTGAAGATAACGCGCAGGCTATTGACGGTCATGGTGACACCTTCAAGCAGGGTGAGCTTTCCGATGCCGTGTGTACCTCTTTTATTACGCAGAAAAATTTGGGTACCTATGGTGATGCCGGTGCAATATTCACCAATCATAAGTTTATCGATGACCGGGTGCGTACACTTCGTAACCACGGTTCAAATGCTCGTAATGTTCACTCCTTCGGTTTCAACAGCCGTCTGGATGATCTGCATGCGGCAATTCTTTCCGTTAAGCTCAAAAAGATCGGTGAGTTTACAGACCGTCGCATCGAGATCGGTGAGAAAATGAATAACGAGCTTAAGGGTGCCGCCAAGGGATGGCTTCGTCTTCCCTCTGTGCCCAAGGGATATCGTCACGTGTTTCACTGTTATGTTGTTGAAACACTTGATCCTGCTGAGCGCGAGGGTTTTCTTGCATATCTGCATGAAAACGGTGTTGAAGCAAAAACCCATTATTCCATTGCTATTCACCGTCAAGGTGGTTTTCCCTGGGGTAAGGATGCCCGCGTTGCAGGACCGCTTCCCAATTCAGAAGCAAATGCTGATTCCTGCGTGACCCTTCCCCTTGTTCCTGAGCTTACCGATGAGGAAGTACAGACAACAATTGATGTGGTTAAAGCCTACGCAAAACAGCGTTAATATCAGCTTTTTCAGCATAATAGCAACGGCATCTTCCCCTCTTCGGGAGGGTGCCTTTTTTATCTTGTAATTATTTAAACTAAGAACGAATTGAGGAAAACTATGGGAAAATACAGTGTTATGGTTATCGGCCTGGGAAAACGCGGCGGACATCATGTTCAGCATTTTAATGCGCATCCCGATTTTGAAGTGACCGCCGTGTGTGATATTAATGAAGAACAGATGAATGCCGTTGTCAAGGAGCAGAATCTGGGTGATTCAGTCATTACGGGGACAGATGCAAAGGCGGTTGCCATGGAAGCAAAACCCGATGTTCTTGCCTTTATGACTCTTCCCAATCTGCGAAAGATGTTTGTTCAGCTTGCAGCCGACTGTGGAGCTAAACTGGTTGCCTTCGAAAAGCCCGTTTCCCTTACTTCGCAAGAAGGTCTTGAAGTTAAAAAAATCATTGAAGATGCCGGGCTTAAGGCAATATTGTCCTATCAGCACCGGTATGGTACGCATTACCAGGCGGTGAAAGATATTGTTGATTCCGGGAAAATCGGCGAAGTAACAGATATTTATGCCAATGCCATGGGCTGGCCTGCGCATATGTTCACTCATATGCTGCATTATTCACGCTGGTATGCGGGTAACCCCAAGGGCGAATGGGTTATTGCAAATGCAGCGGGGAGACACAAGCTCAGCTCACCGGACAGACACCTTTCCCCTGACTACCTTGCGGGCATTGTTAATTATGAAAACGGTGTACACGGGGTGTATGAGGTTGGTGCCGGTCAACCCGATGTGAAACATGTGGGAAAATGGTTTGGAAAAAACAGAATCGGAGTCAAGGGTACAAAGGGATATGCCGAAGTGTATACCAACGGCGGATATAAGGCCGTTACTCCCGAAGGCATTATTGAAGGCGAGGGAGCCATGGATTATCACAAGGATATGCCAGGGTATATTCAGGATATCGCCGATGATCTTAATGAGGTGAAACCTCATCCATGCGGGTTTGAAAACGCCTGGGAAAATTTCTCCATATGGCAGTCAATGTATCGCTCTGCCCTCGACGGCGGTCAGGTTGCCCTTCCACTGACAACGGGTCGTAATGAAGTTGAAGAGTTTGGTAAGAAACTTCCCGACACTCCCGTTATGCCCTCCTTTGACAGTGATGAAACCAAAGAGCAGTTCGGTCTCTAGGGTATAAGGAAATTTGCATGGAAGTAATTATTCGCAGGAATAAACAGGCGGCAACCGAACTGGTTGCCCGCCTTGTGGAAAAAGAGATTAACGAGAATCCCACGAGTGTACTGGGGCTTGCCACGGGGCGAACCATGGAGGCACTCTATGACCGCCTTGTTGCGCGGTATCAGGAAGGGGCTATCGATTTTTCCTATGTCAGCACTTTCAACCTCGATGAATATGTCGGCCTGGAACCGGAGGATCCCAATTCCTACAGATCATATATGAACAAACATTTGTTTGATCGGGTGAATATTCAGAAAACCAACACCACTATTCCCAACGGTATGGCGGAAAATCTTGATGAGGAATGCCGTATGTACGAAGCAAAGATCCGCGCTGCCGGCGGCATTGATTTTCAGCTTTTGGGCATTGGAAGTTCCGGTCATATCGGTTTTAATGAGCCCCTGTCGGCATTGCGGTCTTTAACGCGTGTCAAGGCTCTGAACCCTGAGACAGTAGAGCAGAATGCCTCTCTGTTTCCGTCTCCTGAAATGATGCCCCGACGTGCCATTACAATGGGGGTTGATACAATCTTAAAAAGCAATCGCGCTGTCCTTCTCGCAACGGGAAAGAGCAAGGCTGAGATTATCGCAAAGGCTGTGGAAGGGCCTCTTACCTCAATTGTAACCGCTTCGGCTCTGCAGCTGCATAAGCATTGCACCATTGTTGTTGATGAAGAAGCTGCCGAGCATCTGAAAATGCGTGATTATTACGACTGGATTTTTAATAACGAGCCCGAATGGGTGGATTTTCGATAGCCTTACGGGGTCGTTCAGGCCCCTTTTATAAGGACCTACTGTGTTGAATATTTGTGCCTGCACGCTGCATGACGTTTTGGATTATCTTCAGTGCAACTTCGGTAAGGGTCGCTATCACAGTGAGGCGGTATACAAAACGTTTTATAAAACGGGTTCAACACAGTTTGAGTACGCAAAGGAATTTGCCCATAATCATAGTTTGGCAGAAAACATCAGGTCCCGCCTTCAGATTCCACCGATAAAAATTGTCGCACGAAAGCAGTCAAAAGCCGCAGAAAAAATAACATTCCGTCTTGTGGACGGACACCACATAGAAAGTGTGATTCTCTTCTATCCCCGGCGCATAACTTTGTGTATATCCTCACAGGTGGGCTGCAGATGGGCGTGCAGATTCTGCAGTACGGGCACCATGGGGTTTCACCGGAATCTCACGGTTTCTGAGATCGTCTGGCAGGTCTATGCTGCGATCCATATACTGAAGATACCTGTGCGGAATGTTGTGTTTATGGGTATGGGGGAGCCCCTGGACACGGGAAATATTCTGACCAAGGCGATTGAGGTTATGGCAGAGCAAAGGGGGTTGGATATAGCCCCCAAAAACATTACCGTATCTACGGCGGGGCATATTGACGGATTGAAAGCCCTGTATGCACAGAAATTTCCCAATTTGCGAATTGCCCTATCCCTGCACAGCTGTATCAACACAACACGAAGCTGGCTGATGCCTGTAAATAAGGTCTATCCCCTTGATGAATTGCGCCGATTCCTTGAAAATCATCAGTTTAAAAAGGGAGAGGAGATATTTGCAGAGTATTTGCTGATTACGGGAGTCAACGATTCCATTGAACATGCTGATGCCCTAATCGGTTTTCTTGAAAATATTCCCTCACGCATAAATCTTATTCCCTTTAACGAAAGTAAAAATTATTTTCCCCTGTCTCCGACCACAGCGGAAGATACCGCACTTTTTGCTCAAAGGGTTGAAAAGGGCGGTCGACGGGTACTTATTCGTGATTCGCGGGGACAGGGAATTCAGGCCGCCTGCGGACAACTATTACCAACAAAGGATACTCTATGACTGAGAGTGTAAAACGGGAATCATTTCTTTTAAAGCAGACCTATCTGGTGCTTTTCTTTGCCATGGGGCTTATTGCCCCCTTTACGTCGGTGTTTTTTAAGTATGTTCTTGTGGACAGTGACGGCAATACGGCGGATGGAAAAATAAAAATAATCATGACCGCCGTCCCACTTATTGCCTTTCTGGGAAATATTATCGCCGGCGTACTGGCTGATAAGCTCCAGCTGGGGCGTCGAATCGTCACACTCCTCTGCGGGCTGTCAATTATTCCCGCTGTACTTGTCGGGCTTATCGGCGAAGATTTCTTTATGTCCATGGAACTGCAGAACCGTTTTTATATTCTTACGGCTGCTTTTCTTCTTTTTAATCTCTTTTCCCGTCCCATAAATCCCCTGCTTGATTCCGAAACCCTTGGTTTTTTAAATACCCATTCCCATCGAAGATACTTTGGGAAGTATCGTTTTTGGGGGACTGTTGGATGGGGGGTTATTGCAGTCTTTATCGGGTTTTTCCTCACCTATGTTCCCGAAAAAAACGGCATGCCCGCCTACAGCTATAATTTTTATTTTGCGGCCTTCTTTTTTGCCGTCCTTGTAATCCTTTCATTTTTTACCAAAACCGAAGCTAAGCCAAAACCAATAAAAATTCCCTGGAGACATCTCGGCACAGACCGCAGCTTCTTTATGTTTCTGATCTTTGTCTTCTTCATGGGAATAATCAATAATGCAATCAGTATGCAGTATATGGGCTATTATCTTGATGATGTAACGGAAACTCCTCTGCAGATGGGGTTGATGTTTGGGTTCTGGACAATCTTTGAATTTCCTGTGATGCTCAATGCCGATAAGCTGATACAGAAATTTGGAAATCGACCGTTGATGATTGCCGGCCTGATACTTACGGCACTAAAACTCTATCTGTTTTCACTTTTTACGGTGGAAACCCCCTTTGTATACAAGTTTCTGGCAATACTTATTCATGGTCCCGCATTCTCCCTGTATTTTCTTGCCTTAATCGATTTTGTCGATCACCGTGCCCACGAAAAAATGCGGGCCACCTATATGGCTCTCACCACGGTTGTTCGGTCAACCCTGGCCGGCGCTGCGGGCGGCTGGATCTGCGGGGCCATTATACAGGAATACGGGTCGCGGCAGCTTATGGTGGTCGGAGCCTGGGGAACGGTTATTATGACCCTGTATTTTCTCGTTTTTGTACGGGATCGAAACATCGAAAAAAAAGTTTGACATTGTAAAGTCTGAAAAACTATATTCTTGCTGTTTAAAACAGAATGACAGGAAAGGTGAATTATGCCACGAAAGACCTTTATTGCCGGCAACTGGAAAATGAACAAAACTGTTGAAGAGTCAGTTGTGCTTGCTCAGGATATCGTCAGGGAAGTGGGTGATGTTGAGGATGTAACGGTTGCAATCTGTGTGCCCTATACATCATTGACAGAGGTTGCCAGGGTAATAGATGGTACGAGTGTAAAGCTCGGTGCACAGGATGTTCACTGGGAAGAGTCCGGGGCGTTTACCGGGAAAATTTCCTGTTCTATGCTCAAAAGTGCCGGTGTGGAGTATGTTATTATCGGTCATTCTGAACAAAGATCGTATTTTAACGAAACCGACGAAACAGTGAATAAAAAGGTCCTTGCAGCGCTTAAATCCGGGCTTGCGCCGATAGTCTGCGTGGGTGAAACTCTTGAAGAACGCGATCAGAATATTACTGAATCCGTGGTTACACGTCAGGTAAAAGGAGCATTTCAGGATGTTTCCGCCGCTGATGTGGCGGGGCTCACCATTGCGTATGAACCGGTATGGGCCATTGGTACGGGGAAAACGGCCACACCGGAAATGGCACAGGACGTTCACAGTATGATTCGCGGCCTTATTTCAGAAATGTATGATGATGCCACCGCCCAAAGCGTAACAATTCAATACGGCGGAAGCATGAAGCCCGGCAATGCAAAGGGGCTTTTGGGTCAACAGGATATCGACGGCGGCCTTATTGGCGGTGCGTCGCTCCAGGCTGATACCTTTAAAGGTGTGATTATTCCTCAATAATAGAAATCAGAGGATTATATGTTTGTTTTTTTACTTGTGGTGTTTGTAATAGTATGTCTCCTTCTCGGCCTGTTTATTTTGGTTCAGTCTGATACGGGAGGCGGTATATCCGGAGCAGTGGGTGGTGGTTTGAGCGGAGCAAACTCGGCCATCGGGGCGCAGAATACGGAAAATATCCTCACTCGCGGCACAGCTGTGCTTGCGGTTGTATATTTTGTTTTGGCTCTCAGCCTCTTTGTGTTGTCTTCCAATATGTCCGGTCCGACAGTTAATATCGAGGAGCATCTCCAAGATCAGCAGCAGATGCAGCCAGGTAATGAAGGTGAAGGTATGGGGCTTGTGAACCCGGAAGCAGAGCAGGAGGAATTAATTACTCCCGTAGAGCCCGGGACGGAAGAAAATGCTGAACAATCCAGTCCGGAAAACCCCAAAGAGTAGGGGCGATTGACAGTGAATATCATGCGGCTGTGGCGGAATTGGTAGACGCGCAAGATTAAGGATCTTGTGGAGGTTACTCTGTGCCGGTTCAAGTCCGGCCAGCCGCACCACTATACGAAAGGCTTCCCTGCGGGAAGCCTTTTTGTCTTCACGGAGATTTTTATGCAATCCATGTATGATCTAACCCTGAAGGATATTTCCGCGATTATGAAATCTGAGGGGTATCCTGCGTTTCGAAGCCGCCAGATTTGGCAGTGGCTGCATAAAAAACAGGTGCAATCCTTTGATGATATGTATACTCTGCCGAAGCATCTGCGGAGTATTTTACGCCGGAGGTTTTCCCTTGATCTTCCGACGATCAGTACAAAACAGCACTCCCGTGACGGTACAATTAAGCTATTACTGGAGGATTGCGAAAAAAAAGATTCCTTTGAAGCGGTTATGCTTCCGAAGGGAAAAAAAATCACCCTGTGTGTATCAACTCAGGTGGGGTGTTCCCTGGGCTGTAAATTCTGTGAGACCGGGAGAATGGGGTTTGTAAGAAATCTCCGTGTTTCGGAAATTATTGGCCAGCTGATCCGTGCACGGGAGATTGCAGGTGACAGAAGTATTACAAATGTCGTCTTTATGGGCATGGGTGAGGCATTATTAAATTATTCGGCCTTTTTCCAAGCGGTGTCCATACTCATGGATTCCGATGCCTATGGTATGGGCGCAAGAAAAATAACCCTCTCAACAGCGGGGTTTGTTCCGGGTATAGATCGTATGATACAGGACGGCCTGCGTATAAATCTGGCTGTTTCCCTCAATGCTGTTTCGGACTCTGAACGGACACGTATTATGCCAATAAACAAACGCTATCCTTTGTCAGATCTCTTTGCGGCTGGTCAACGCTACGCCCGGCATATCCAGGCCCCTGTAACCTATGAGTATGTTCTGATCAAAGATGCCAATGATGATGATCAATCAGCCATGCAATTGGTACAGCTGATGCAAAGTATACGGGGAAAGGTAAACCTGATACCACTCAACAGCTGCACCAGTGAAGGTATGACGCCTCCTTCACTACCACGGGTGGACGCTTTCAGCCGTATTCTGAGTGATGCTCATATCACCGTAACAGTTCGCAGAAGCGGAGGTGAGGATATCCAGGGAGCATGCGGTCAGTTGGCAAAAAAATAAAATTGGTATAATATTTGCACACAAACATCCGATATACTATAATATAAGATGACCCTGTCCTGGAGGGCTTATGCGATACAGAAAAAAATATTCACCATACGATATACGGTATTTCACCTATAAAGATGAAGGAAAGCCGGAGCGGGAGCGTATAATCAGCGAAGATGACATCCTAAACCTTCGTATTCTCCTGAATACCGAAGGTTCTATAGACGAGCTTTTACAAAAGGTATAGGAGTGCCGATCGTATCATATTGCAACGGTGTTGCAATATCAAAAATATTCCACTTCAAAAAAAAGGGTATTACTATGCCCTTTTTTATTATATTAGAGTAAGAGGTATCTATGAGACAAATCAAAACCTTAAAAGAAATGGCAACCCACACAGCATCCTTGAAGAAAAAGGGGAAGACTCTTGGATTGGTACCTACCATGGGAGCTTTGCACGAGGGCCATCTCAGCTTGGTTGCATTGTCCCGAAAAGTTGCAGATATTACGATTATGTCCGTTTTTGTAAATCCTATTCAGTTTAATGACAAAAAAGATTTGGCAACATATCCGCGAAATGAGGAGCAGGATCTTCAGGCAGCTCGCAGTGCCGGCGTGGATGTCGTTTTTATACCATCTGTGGAGGATATGTACCCGGCGGGTTTTGATACCCGGGTATCCTGCGGAGCCATAACTAAGCGACTGGAGGGAGCAGCCCGAAAGGGACATTTTGACGGTGTGGCCACGGTGGTTGCCCGGCTTTTTAATATCTGTCGTCCCGATCATGCTTTTTTTGGTCAAAAGGACGCTCAGCAGGTGTTGGTTATACAGCAAATGGTTCGTGATCTGGCATTTTCGGTAAAAATTCACACGGCTGCCACCGTGCGGGAGAAGGACGGTCTGGCTCTCAGTTCACGTAATCAGCGGCTGACCCGCCGTGAGAGAACTGAGGCTCCGCTTATTTACGCCGGCCTTGCAGAGGCCGTTGACGCCTTTAATTCCGGAGAGAAAGATCCGGATGTACTCAGGCAGATAATCAGAAAAATATATTCCCGGGGGGGCAGTTTTACTGCGGAATATATCTCCATTGCCGACAGGAGCTGCAATGAAATAGTACATCACATCAGTGATGGTGCACTTTGCTCTGTCGCGTGTCGGATGAAAAGCTCAGGCACGCGGCTGATTGACAATGTATTCCTCGGCACTGCATATGGGCAGTAAACTCATATTTCTTCTTGCCTGTGGCTCGCTTTTATTTCCTCTGTTTCCACAAAACGAAGAGACACAATCTGTTATTACCATTGATTTGTCAGGCGAAGATGCGTTTATAGGAGCACTGAAGCGCGAGGTTGAGAACGCCTATGAGGTTAATCTGACAGGGCTTGAATACCTGGATGAAGGAGATCTGGAGACTGCTCGACAGTATTTTAAGAGAGCCCGCGATATGCTTCCTGTGTATTCCGATGCTGAAAACAATTATGCCCTGACCTATTATCGTGAGGGCGATACGGGAAAAGCGGAACACATATGGAAAGACCTTTTGCGTAAAGACAGTGAGTATGCCCGTGCCTGGTATAATCTTGGTCTTATTTATGTCGGTAAAAAGAACTACCATCAGGCATATGATTATTTCAGCCGGGCTGCAGAACAAAAGGAAGACTTTGCCGAGGCCTATTATCAGCAGGCTCTATGCGCCAGAGAAATGGGTTCCGCAAATTACGGAGATTTGATTACCCGGGCATACCAATCAGACAGTGGAAATTACGATATTTTTCAGGAGTATGTCTATTATACCCTGCAAAACCAGGATACCCTGCATGCGGTTTCCCTGCTTGAGGATAGAACTGATATGTGGTCTCAGCGGCTCCTGGGAGAAGTGCGTATTCGGAGAGATCAAAACCGAGAGGCCCGTGATATACTGCTGCCCCTTCTTTCCCCTGAAAATGCGGATATTCTTGCTCCCCTTATCGATGCCCTTCTAAACCGTGGGGAGTATGAAGAGGTTCTTAGGCTGTATGAGGAGTATAAATCCCATATTTCACCCGATTTATTTTCTGAAATCAGTAACAATGTTTTTTTTGCCTATTACCGGCTGGGGAAGCAACATGAGGCCTTGCGGTTTGCGGAGAATATTTCCCGGCAGCAGCGGGCGGATTCTCCGCTTCTGGTGCTGAATATTTCCCGACTGTACTATGAAAAAAAAGAGTATGAAGCATCCCTAAGGATGCTCAGCGAACTTGATCCAAAACACAGAAACGGCGAGTATTGGTATATTCGGGCTCTGAATCATTACGAATCAGGCGGATATGCTCAGGCTGAAGAGAGTATTCAAGAGGCATTTTTCCATGATTCCCATGCCAAATACTATGTGCTCCATGGTTTGATATTACAGAAAAAAGAAGATGTTCAGCGGGCAAAAGGACAATTTCGCAAGGCCCTGTCCCTTGATTCGGAAAACCTTGACGCTGCCTTTGAGCTGGCACTACTTGATGATTCCTTTAAGACGGATGTGGTAGACCGCCTGACAGCACTGATTTCGGATGGAAAGGCTCACCGCGATGATTCGGTTAAGGCTGTATTTTTCCTTACCCGTTCAGGGGAGGTACAGCGGGCGGAGGAGCTTGCACAAAACCTGCAGCCTGAGACTTACACAGAACTGAGAATTTTGCTGTCCGTGCACCTTGAAGATTCCGGCACGCAGGCTTTTGTGGACAGTCTAAAGTCTTATTCGCCCCTTTCGTTTCTACATCACGAAGATATGATAGACCTTATCCGTTATCTTCATGATCTCAGGCTTTTCAGCACAGCCCGGTATTACGGAGAAGAGGTGCGGCGGCTGCAGTATGCCGGGACGTGGGAGTTGTGGTATCTGCTGGGGTACAGTTATTATCAACTAAAGAGCATACATACCTCACATCAATACCTGCAGCGGGCCTATGAGAAAAAAAGAGACGATGAATATCTCAATTTTCTTTTGGCGCATGTACTCTCAAAAAGAAATGCGCCACAGCAGGCAGAAGATATCTGGCAGAACAGTCTCCGACACAGTGATCATGAGCAGCAGTGGGCCTATGCAAATCTGATGTTTCTTTCCAGCGGAACCTCTGATACTGCGGCGGTAAAAGAGTATTCAGATAAAATTGCGGAAACCGGCGCTGATGCCGATGAACTGTTTATTCAGATGGCCCGTCTTTATGCTGACCTTACGGAGCCCGCCGTGAGTATTCAGATTATTCGCGACTTTGTTGATGACGGGGCGGAGGTGGAAGGGCTTCTCTCCCGTATATACTGGGAGGCAGCTCAAAAAGAGCGGGATGATATTCGCAGTGCTACTCTGGAAGCTGCGGATATACACAATCTGCCCTTTTATTCCGAACGCGGGGAGTATTATCTTTCCCGGGGAGCGCATGCACGGGGGATTGAATATATTGCCAGGCTTAACCACAGGGATGCGCGGTCTGTTTCCCTGAAAATATCCGCCTATCTGCATGAAGACAGTGTGGATACGGCCATAGAGTTTCTTGAAGACAACACACAGCATCTTACCCGCGGGGAGTATGATAAATTGCGAAGCAGAATTTTTGAGTACTATATTGATAGGAGTGAGTACCAAAAGGCATTGGATTTTACTGGAAAAGAAGAGGTATATAACCGGGCCTTTGCCCTCTTTTTCCTTAAGCGGTATTCAGAGGCACTTTTTACAATCCGTTCTCATTTGCCTTCAGTTTCCGGAGAGAAGGAGCTGCGCCTTATTCGCCTTGCCGGAGACTGCTCTATAGAGCTTGAAGACTGGGAAGGGGTTTTGGCCTTTTACTCCCGCGCCTTTGATCTCAGTAATTCCGCGGTGGACGCATATAACTGTGCTGTTGCGACTTATCATCTGGGGGATTATGATGCAAGCCATCATTATTACAGAACGGCCCGTTCCCGGAATGAAGAACTCCACAATGAAGAACTGGAGGAGTGGTACAGCTCCATGCTTACAGATTCAACCGAGGTTACCTTTGAGAAATTGCAGGCCCTGGCAGATGTGTTGCCCCTGGATACGCTTTTTAACACGGCTGTTCGTATGCATCGAAGAGGAGATACAACTCAGGCTGAGGAGATATATGCCCGTATTCTTGAACGGGATCAGGGTTTTTTCCGCGCATGGAATAACCTTGGAGTTATTGCCGGGTTACGGGGAGAGGTTGACCAGGCGATCGAATATTATAAGAATGCTCTCCAGGAAGGTGATTCCTCCCTGGTGGAAGGATATATTAATCTTGTGGAACTACTCATTTCCATAGAGGAATATGAGGCGGCAGTGAAATGGGCTGAGCGCGGACTAAAGCAGCATCCCTCCCATATGATTCTGCGGGGAATACAAATGAATCTGGAAAGGAAACATGACAACTCAAGGTAATGCTGCGATGATGCAGAGACAGCTGTGTAATTCCTCCGGAGGAAGCCTGTGAACGTTTCCCGGGGAATACGTCATACTATAGTCAAAAGCGTAATGGTTATGTTTTCCCTTATTCTCTGTGTCGCCTTTACGGTGCTCCTGGTTCACAATATTCGTCGAAACAGAAATCGTCTGGAGCAAAACCGATTGCAGCTGACCGAGAATATTCGCCGGCGCGGCAGGCTTTTGGTACGAAATAACAGAATAGCCCTTGCGGGGATGATGGCGGATAATGCGTTTTATTCCATACAGGAGCTGGTGAATGAAACAGTGCAGGATACTGCCCATATGGATATTCTGCGGGGAATCTGCCTCAACAGTGATCAGCGTCCCATGGCGTATGCAGTCTCCGGAAAAAAGGTGCGTTTTGGCGGTGCAGAGCTGGAGGATGATATAACCCTGTGGTTTGCAGAACAGGGGCGCTCAATTACCGATACCCAGTATGTGGGAGCTGAAGAATTGGGAGGTGCAGAGGTCTTTGAGTTTTCTGCACCGATTATAGCCGATTACAGTGATGAAATAATCGGCTATATTCGATATACCATATCCGCAAAATCCCTACATGATGAAATCCTCCGTGTTGAGCAGGACGCTCAGCGGGAATTGGTATTTATCATCCTGTTTTTCTTTCTGCTTCTTGCCGTATCAATAATTATGGCATATTTTGTTCTCTCTTCACTGGCCAAAAATATCACCTATCCCATAATTAACCTTGCCGATTCAGCACAGGAATTATCAAACGGAAACTACGATGCACATATTGAATTTCTCAGTGATGATGAGGTCGGGGTCTTATCCCATGCCTTTGACAATATGCGCCGTGAAATCAAAAAGTATACCGAAGGACTGCAGGGTATTATTGATGAAAAGATGCATCAGGTGAAGGATATATTAAATACCATTGAGCAAGGGCTTATTACCATTGATTTTGAGGGCAAAATCGGTGATGAGTATTCGGCGCGGGCCAATGAGATCTTTGGTGTTGCTGATGTCTCCCGGAAAAATATTTTTGAACTTCTCCGACTTGATACTGATGATGCCCGGTCATTTGCAACATGGCTTGAGCTGGTGCGGATCAGAGCCGGGACCCAGCGGTGGAGTAAGCTCGAAAAACTCGCCCCTCTTCATGAGCTTATCCTGACCCAGGGCGATGGTGTACGATACATTTCCCTGCGATATCAAAAAATTGAGGGAAGCGATTCAGCCGTGTCGGGAATTATGGTTCTTGCCCGGGACGTGACAGAGAGCAGGAAGAAGGAGATACAGCTTCAGGAGGAACGCCATCGTCACGAGGAGGAGAAAGAGATTATTTTCGGTATTATCAATTCCTCCGCCGAAAATATTGAAGACTTTATCACCGATACCGATTCCCGTCTGGAATTGATTGTAAAATGCAGTCAGGATATCAGAAAACGGGTATACCGTGATCACGGTACCTCCATTGAAGACAGGCAGCGGCAAAACCTGTCCCGTCATCTTCATACTATCAAGGGAAACGCCTCTTCGTACGGATTTGAAAATCTTGCCCGGGCAGCTCATGCCGCAGAAAGTGCCCTTAAGGAGTGCGGTCAATTGAATGCTGAGTCAAATGCCGTGTTTGCGGCAATTGATGATATATCCTTCGCATACGGTAAGATCTCGGATATGATCAGACGCATATCATCGGCTCTTACATCTCAGGAGCGTATTGTACAGCCCGGGGAGGCGGAGTATCTGCAGAATCTGGTTGATTCTCTGCATTGTGATGAAACAGACACCCTCAACAGGCTTCGCGCGGGCATCAGATCCCTGCGCTGGCAGCCGCTTTCAGTCTTGGGCAGAAAGTACCGCTCTGAAGCACTGAATATTGCCCGCCATCTGGATAAGGATATTGAATTTGTGTACAGTGACGCCGGACGACTCCTGGCCCCGGACTTTTTTAAAGATATTGACGAGGCTCTGATTCACCTGGTGCGAAATGCTGCGGTTCATGGTATCGAATCCGGTGAGGTGAGAACAAAAGCGGGAAAAAAGCGCGGGTGTATTCATTTGTCTGCAGAATACGATGATGATATGCGTATTGTACGCATATCCGATGACGGAGCAGGGATACGTACGAATACAATCCGAACAAGGGCCATTGAACAAAGGCTTATAGCAGCGGGAAGGGCCGCCATGCTTTCGGAGCAGGACGTATATTCCCTCCTGTTTCATCCGGGGTTCTCCACAGCCCCTCGTCTTACCGATTATGCCGGCCGCGGGGTAGGACTGGATGCAGTGAAACAGAATATTGAAAGTGCGGGAGGAGAGATTTCAATAGAATCGGTCCCCGGGCGCGGGACAACATTTATTTTAGTGCTGAAGAGGTAGTGTTCCATGAATTTAGCAGAGACAAAAAAACTTCTTGCCGGTCTTGGCGATGATATGCCCCGCATGGCGGCAGATTCTCTTTCATATCTTCTTAATAAAGAGGTCAGCCCCTGTGCCAACTGGAATGTGGGAGAGCGGCTCCATTCTCCCTGTGATTACACTGTTACCATGGAATGTTCCAATTCCGCCTATGATGGAATTGTTTTGGTCGGGGGCAATTGGGCAGGATGCCGCGTCTACGCAAAACAACCAGAGGATATCCTTGATATATTCGGAGAGGCGGCCAACAATTTCTGCGGATTGCTGATGGATTCCGGATATATTACTGATTCCGTGGGAGTACTTGTTCAGAGTTTGCCCGTGTACCATTCGGGGGAGGTTTTTTTCCCCCGTGCGGCTTCCATGGCAGGAAGCATTTGTACTGAAGACAATGTTGAAGTTTATGTGGGGTTTTGTGTGCGCACCTATGTTGCGCTTTTGAATATTTAATACTACCCGAGGTATATATGTGTAAACGTGTGGTGGTGGTGGAGGATTCGCGGTTTCTTGCAAAGCAGATTTGCCTTTTTTTTGAGCAGGAGCTGGGGTATACGGTGCTTGCCTGCGGTGAAAACGGAGATGAAGCGGTGGAGTTGTATACTCATTATACACCGGATTTAATTACCCTGGATATTACTATGCCTGGCAAAGACGGATTGGAGGCGCTTCGGGACATCGTATCACGTGATCCTGCGGCGAGGGTTTTGATGATTTCGGGGGTACGTCAGAATGCCATGCTGGAGTGTATGTCTCTGGGAGCTGCAGGGTATATAGAAAAACCGCTGCGATTCAGAGAACCTGAGTATATCCGTGAGTTCAAAGAGACGGTGGATGAAATTTTTTCGTAGCAGCACCGCCTTTTCTGTGCCGTGTGTTTTTGCACTCTTTGTGTGTGCTGTCGGTTTTCTGTATACCCTTGGTGCGGAACAGCTGTATATTTATTACCCTTCTCCTGAAGTACGTCCCGGGGTAGTTCAGCAGACTGTACAGGAGGTTGTAAACGATGTTGACATTACTGTTTTCGGAGTGTATCGGGATTTTGCCATGAAAGTTGAAGAGGACCGCCCCCGCACTGTACTGGGTCCACGGGAGACCGTACAGACCCTGTCTCATCTTGGGTATCAGGTCGCTCTGCGCGCCTGTGAAAACAATGATACCGCATCAGAATATGTTTTGTTGTCATTGGAGCAGGCCTTTTCAAAAGAAGATATGGACAGTACCACCGTTATCGGCGTTGTTGATATTATGGAACGTACAGATATGAAAGATTACGTTTTTGATCTGTTGCGCACAGAGGTACGCGTAAATCATGTGACCAAGATGGAGGATCTGCTTCCTCTTCTTATATTTAATATGGCCGATGCTATTCTTATTCCGCGTACACGGAAAGCCTATTTTGACCGGGTGTCAAATCAGGAGTATTACATTACTCCCTTGGGAAAAAAGCCGGGCATTGCCCAGCTTGCTGCGATAAACGGGTATGGGAAAAGCGCAGAGGTTATAGAAGTTTTAATGCGGGAGTTTCCTGATTATATAATGGAGGGGATCATATGGAAATAATGCGTCTGCGGGGGCTGTCCCGGTATGTGTTCTGGTACTGTGTGGTGTTTACCATTTTCATCGGCTATCCTGAAGGCAGTCAGCACTCGGTGGACACTATCCTTGTATTGCGCAGTCCGGGAGACGATTTTGAGGAGGCTGTTCGGGGTATATCCTTTCATCTCGGCGAAGAGTTTTTCCTCTGTGATGCAGTACTACGCCGTGAAGACGGAATCGATACAATTGGAGAACTGATCACAACAAAAAATCCTGCGGCGATTGTGGCAATGAATAATATTCAGATTGACATGTATACGCAATATCAGCACTCACGAAGGGCGGTGGATTTTCCTCCCGCAATAGCCCTAATGGCGGCTTCAGTGGGAACATTCCTTGATGATATGGAAAATGCCGTGGCTTTGGAATATGAAGTTCCGGTTGTAACCGGAGTTTTGGCATTGCGTACTGCTCTGGATCAGGAGGTCCGGAATGTGGGAATTGTGTATCGCGATATTTTTTCCGGTTTTATTGAGCGCAATCGGGAATACTGCAGAAAAGAAGATATTGAACTGGTGAGCTACCGCGCAGATTCATCGGCGGATGTGGCAGATGCATTGGAGTTTTTCAAGGACCGTCAGGTGGATGCAGTGTGGATACCCAACGACAATGTTCTTCTTACGGAAAAAACAATTCTTTACGACTGGATTCCCTTTATTCACGGAAATCAGATTGCTGCAATTGTGGGGGTTGAAAACCTGGTCAATCCGGCGTATAATTTTGCCACTGCCGCGGTGGTACCTGATAATGCAGCCCTGGGACAGCAGGTCTCAAATATCATTCTTGATCTGCGGGACAACCAGTGGCGATTTTATGAGAAGAATATCCTGATACCGCCCCTTTCTGTAAAAACTATTATAAATGCCTCTGCAGCACAGATGTATTTCGATCGTGCCCCTGACGACATACTGAACGCTGACAGAGTGTGGGAATAAAAAAAAAGTATCATCCCCGCCGTGCTTTAATTATTTTTACTGAAGGAGCTGTTTTTGTAAGGAGAAACCATGATGCCCGTACTCAAAGTCCTTTTTTTTCTGCTAACTGTGGTCATGAAAAAAAAATGACGGGGCGGGACTGTGTGCAATATCATTAAAACCCGTCTCAGCGAGACGGGTTTTTTTTTGGAACGCGAACGAAACGAGGAGGATATATGGCAAAGAAAAAAAAGTATACCGGGGCGGAGGTTTTGATCGATGCCCTTGAGAAGGAGGGTATAGATACGGTCTTCGGGTATCCCGGAGGGGTTTTGATTCCCCTGTATGATGCACTGTACGATTGCGACACCATAGATATTGTCTTAACCCGGCATGAACAGGGGGCCGCTCATGCTGCAGATGGATATGCCCGAGTGAGCGGAAAAACCGGTGTGTGCATGGGAACCTCAGGCCCGGGAGCAACCAACCTTGTTACGGGAATTGCCACGGCATTTCTTGACTCCATTCCCATGGTGGCCATAAGCGGCCAGGTAGCCACTCCTCTTTTGGGAACAGATGCTTTTCAGGAAGCGGATATGGTCGGAGTGACCCGTCCCATAACCAAACATAATTTTCTGGTAAAAACCGTTGAAGAACTTCCGGATGTTCTGCGCCGTGCATTTTACATAGCAAACAGCGGCCGACCGGGACCGGTTCTTGTTGATCTGCCCAAGGATGTCACCACGGCGGTTCTGGAAAATTATTCCTATCCGGAAACCGTTTCCATCCGCAGTTATAATCCCAATCTTGATGGTCATCCTGGGCAGGTAAAGAAAGCGGTTCAGGCCATAAAGAAAGCAGAAAAGCCGCTGATTTACGCGGGCGGAGGTGTTATTATCTCCGGTGCAGAAGATGAGCTTCTCAAACTTGCAGAAACCATTGATGCTCCGGTTACCACTACCCTCATGGGCCTTGGGGGGTTTCCCGGAAGCCATGAGCTTTTTGTAGGAATGCCCGGTATGCACGGTAGCAAGGCTGCCAATCACGGCCTGCAGAACAGTGATCTGATAATATCCGTGGGGGCCCGCTTTGATGATCGTGTTACCGGTGATGTTACTAAATTTGCTCCCCATGCAGATATTATTCATATTGATATTGATCCGGCATCAATTTCCAAGATTATTACCGTTGATATCCCTGTGGTGGGTGATGCAAAGAGGATTCTTGCGGATATAAATAAAATTGTTGCCCCGAAGAAGCATCCAGACTGGAAAAAGTTTCTCCACGGATTCAAAGAGAAATATATGTACGGGTATAAAAACAAAACGGATATTATGATGCCTCAATATGTTATCGAGGAATTACACCGGCTTACAAAGGGTGATGCTGTGGTAACCACTGATGTGGGGCAGCATCAGATGTGGGCAGCTCAGTATTATTTGTTTCAAAAGCCGCGTAAATGGCTTACTTCAGGTGGTCTGGGCACCATGGGGTATGGCCTCCCCTCAGCCATGGGGGCATCATTTGCTATCGGCAAAAAGCCCGTCTGGAGTATTTCCGGTGACGGCGGATTTCAAATGAACCAGCAGGAGCTTGCCACAATTAAAATTAACAAAGTACCCGTAAAGGCCATTGTTATCAACAATAAGTATCTTGGCATGGTGCGACAGTGGCAGGATATCTTTTTTAATAAGAGATACAGCTCTGTCTGTCTTACGGGAAATGCTGAATGTGACGGCTGTTCAAAGGAGCAGGACTGCACCCTGCGTGATGGATATATTCCGGATTTTATCAAGCTGTCGGAAAGCTACGGAATTCCTGCACGGCGGGTGGTTGACCCCGGGGACATTTATGATGCCCTGGTATGGGCGGAAGAAACTGAAGGGCCGGTTCTGCTGGAATTTGTCGTTTCCGCAGAGGCCAATGTATTCCCCATGGTTGCTCCCGGAGCAGCCCTGGATGATATAATCGAAGATGAGGAGTTGCGTCATGAATAAAAAACATACCATATCAGTACTGGTTGAAAATCACAGCGGAGCATTAAGCCGTATTTCCGGGCTTTTCTCTGCACGGGGATATAATATCTCAACCCTTTCTGTTTCCCCTACGGAGGAGGCGGAAATCTCACGTATGACCATCGTTGCCATCGGCGATGATGCTATTATTGAGCAGATTACAAAACAGCTGAACCGCCTGATTGATGTTATTAAGGTGATTGATTTTAATGAAAAGGACTGTGTGCTGCGTGAGCTGCTGGTTGCCACCATACACGCAGGGGGCAAAAATCGTTACGAAATCATTTCCCTCCTGGATATCTATGGCGGAAAAGCCCTTGCTGTATCGGCAAAGGAACTTGTGGTGGAAATTTGTGCGCAACCGGAGGTTATCGATGATTTTGTACGGATTATCCAGCCCTTCGGCATTAAAGAAATCGCCCGCAGCGGTCCCGTGGCTCTTGCCAAACCGCAGATCTGATTTTTTCTGATAAGGAGTATGCTATGCAGGACAGAGTAAAGATATTTGACACCACCCTTCGGGACGGGGAGCAGGCCCTTGCCGCATCCCTTTCTCTGGAGCATAAATTGCGTATTGCCAAACAGTTGGAGCGCCTTGGCGTAGATATTATCGAAGCGGGATTTCCCGTCTCTTCGCCGGGGGATTTCCGTTCCGTGAAAACTATTGCCGATACCATTACAAACAGTACGGTATGCGGGTTGTCCCGGGCGGTGAAAAAGGATATAGAGGTGTGCGGTGAAGCTCTGAAGGGAGCTCGGCGCGGCCGCATCCATACCTTTGTGGGTACATCGCCCATACATATCCATAAGAAACTGAAAAAGACCGAAGACCAGGTCGTCGAGCTTGCCCGGGAGCACGTGCGGTTTGCCCGGCAATTCTGTGATGATGTTGAGTTTTCCGCCGAAGACGCCTGCCGCACAGAACCGGACTTTCTCTGTCGTATTGTGGAGGTTGCCATTGATGCCGGGGCGGCCACAGTAAATATTCCGGATACCGTTGGGTATGTAGTGCCGGAACTTTACGGAGATATCATGGATATGCTGTTTAATCGGGTTCCCAATATAGATAAGGCTGTGGTGTCGGTGCACTGCCATAATGATCTTGGTATGGCTACGGCAAATTCCATTACCGCTGTAAAGCACGGAGCCCGGCAGGTGGAATGTGCCATGAACGGTATTGGTGAGCGGGCGGGAAACTGCGCTCTGGAAGAGGTTGTAATGTGCATTAACACCCGAAAGGATTATCTGCCCTATGCCTGTAATGTTGTTACAGAGGAGATAATGGCCACAAGCCGGATTGTCCGTGAATTGTGCAATATGCCCGTCCAGCCCAATAAGGCAATTGTGGGATCCAGTGCCTTTGCGCACAGTTCGGGTATCCACCAGGATGGTATACTGAAAGCCCAGAATACCTACGAAATAATGACTCCCCAGTCAATCGGCCTGAAGGAAAATATTATGAATCTTACGAGCCGGTCCGGTAAGCATATGGTGAAAAATCGCCTCCATGAGCTGGGGTATACCGATGAAGACTATGATATTGAAGATTTTTATGCGCGGTTTATTGATCTGGCTGACAAAAAAGGAACAGTCTATGATGATGATCTTATTGTTATGATGGAGCTTGGCGGCGAAAATGTTGCTGATATCTGGAAACTGGATTATTTTAATATCTCCAGCGGACAGGTTCCCACGGCAACCATTGTCCTTGCTGATGAGGCGGGGACAAAATATCGGGAGGCCGCCGTAGGTGACGGGGCGGTCAATGCTGCAACAACGGCAATCAACAGGATTGTGAATTACGATATCACCGTTGCTGATTTTCATTTGGATGCGGTAACTCAGGGGAGTGCGGCTATCGGTAAAGTCCGCATTCACGGTGTCTGCAGGGAAAGAAAATACGTGGGCAGCGGAACGTCAACAGATATTGTTGAGGCATCCGTCAGGGCGTATCTTGATCTGGTCAACAAGGTTGCAAGAATACGCCGGGTTGACCGCGAAGGAAAAAATACGCAGGTTTAGCTCACAGGCGGGGTGAGACAGCCGGGAATTTCAGCGGGGTGCGACAGGTAAAAGTGCGCTCCGCAACCTTCGAGCTCCTCGCGGGTTCTGAAACCCCACAGGGCTGCAGCGGCAATATATCCCCCGCTGAGAGCGGTTTCCATGTCCACATTTGTATCGCCGACAAAGAGAGTGTTTTCCGGAGCTGTGCCCAGCATGCGGGACACCTCAAGGGAGCTGTGAGGCGAAGGTTTACGCGGTGTCTCAGCTTTTTGTCCCGCCACGGCAAAAAACGTGTCGGGAAAGAATTTCTCAACGATACTCTGTGCTTTTTCATGTGGTTTATTTGTAATGACCGCCATGGGTATATTTCTTTTCTTCAGAAGGGCGGTAACTTCAGGTATGCCTTCATAGGGCCGTGTCCTGGGTGATGATACCGCGGCATATCCCTTGATGTATTCACGGGTGTAATACTCTGTCTTATAGGGATCTGCGGCAATATGTGCCGGGAGAGCCCGTTCCACAAGCTTCTGCACACCATCACCGATAAAGAGGCGAATGTCGTTGCATGGGTGGGTGGGAAAGCCCTTGTTCCGGAGGGTTGCATTCAGTGAGGTGCACAAGTCGTCCAGGGTGTTCAGCAGGGTACCGTCAAGATCAAAGAATACCGCTTCAACAGTCACAATAAAGCCTCCGATGGAAGATGGATATTCCCCTAAAAATATCTTACGACCCCTGTGGAAGTTGTATTGTATGAAAATATTTGTTTGTTTCTGTATTTACGCATTTACAGTTTGCGGGAAAACTATTATTTTAGTAGGGTTAATTAACAGGATCCCTGGAGGAGTTGTGTCAAAAAGGAAGAAAAGAGAAACCGCTCATTCTGAGAGCGGTAATACGGATATCGTGGCCATGGCAGAACGATTCTGGAACCAGAATCGAAATGCTGTTATTATTTCCCTGGCTGTACTGACCATTGCCTTGGTTGGGTATTTTTCCTATGCTCATGTACAGAATCAGCGGCGCGAAGAAGCCAGGGACGCCTATGTTGAGGCCGTCAGCCGTGAAGATGCAGCGGATGTTATAGCGGGTCTGACACAGGTGTATGAGGAGAGCTCTGTCCGGGAGTATTCAGCCCTAAGTGCACTGAAGATCGGAGAGAAATTTCTGGCAGAACAGGACTATGAATCCGCTGAAGAGTGGTTGGAGCGTGTACTGGACAAAACATCCTATATTCTTCTCACCGCCCTTGCCCGTGAGAATATTGCCGCCGTATACGAAGCACGGGGGGAATATGATGCCGCCATGGATATCTATCGTTCGCTTGTGCAGGATGAGGCCACCTTTCGTGCCAACAGTGTTCGCATGAAAATGGCCTATCTTGAAATGAGTCGGGGTAACATGGAACGGGTTCAGCATTACTGTCGCACCATACTGGACGACTCGGCAGCGTCACAGGATATTCAAAAGCGCGCAGAGGCTCTGTATGCCGAAGTAAATGCATTGTATTCAGCGGAGACTGCAGAATAAAAATGGAAGTGCCGGGATTGTGTAATGAGCTGTTTGAGCTGTTTGAAAGCGCAGATGATTCTGTTGCTCTTGCACAGGATATCGCAGCTTTTTTTTCAACACGGTATGAATGTTCTGTGAGTATCCATCAAAAAACCCCCCTGGGAAATATCCGCATTGATTCAGATGGAGTGGAAAATACCGAACAAGGACTGTCGACTCAGAAAGAATGTTACCTCAGTTCTCATATTCCGGATCTGACGTTTTTTATGGTTTTTGACAGCGTGGCGGAGTGCCGAAAATACAGGGATATCGCTGAAATCGCTATTCGTTTCTTATCTCAAAAAGCCCGGTGGGAAGATGAGGTGTATGAGACAAGCGGAAAAAATGCCCTGCGTGTTCTGGGGGTGAATTTCCATAAGTTGCGCAATGTTATGGGCGGAGTAAGTGGTCTTATTCAGCTGAGTGAACTTGAAGCCGGGGAGAACGATGAGCTTCTTCGCAATTTCCAGGAGATCTTGAAGGTAATAAAAGACTTTGATGATACCAGTAAGGAAAATATGGCCCTCTATCGTGAAGGGGATTTGGTTATAGCGCCGGGAACTGCCGACTGCAGTGTTCTTATACCGGAAAAAATCAAAAAGGTGCAGCGTGGTTTTACCCTTTCCTCTATCGATCTTCAGGCACAGGTTGCCCAGGATATCGTTCTCTCCTGCCATCCCGAATGTATTACGATTATGCTTGATGTCCTTCTTTCCAACTCCTTTGATGCATGCCTCGAAAAGCAGGATGCGCGGATCAGGCTGTTTTGCGGAAAAGAGGACGGCTTTTTTGTCATGAGAATGGAAGATACCGGTGAGGGCATACCCTATGCACTCCAGCGCCATGTCTTTAAACCCTTTGTCAGCACAAAAGAAAAGGCTCTGGGAACCGGATTGTTACTTTTAGAACGGTATGTGGAAAAACTTGACGGCGCAATCCACATGACCTCTGTTCCGCACAAGGGGACAACAATAAAAATACAACTGCCGTTATAAGCGGAAAACAGGAGGAATTTGATGAAGATTTTGCTTTTGGAAGAATCACGGGGCTTTCGTGATCAATTGAAAGATGCTCTTGAAAAAAAAGGGCACGAGGTGAGCCTCTGCAGTGACAGCGGCACCTTTATAGATACCCTGGAAGAAAATGACTATGATAAAATGGTTATTGATGTACGAAGCTGGTTCCGGGGTGAGGTTATGTATAAATATTTTAATATTCTGGAAAAGATGAAAGCCGTACCGATGTTGTTTCATCATACACCGGAAGGGTTTAAGTCTCTGGACGGAAGAGATCCCGTCAGCGAGGATGAAGTGCTGGAGGGACCATGTTCCATTGATGATATCGTCCGGCTTGTGTAGTAGTGGTATAGTTGCATTTAAATTTTTCTTAACGCAGGGGTAGGCATATTTTGAAAGGTCTTTCAGAATTTCTTGAAGCAAATAAGAGTGATTCCGCAGTCTGGATTTCATGGTCCTGGAATGGTCGTATTACAGAAAAGGAAATCCGTTCCCAATTGCGGCATATTGGCAGTTCCGGTACACAGGGTATTATTGTCCGGCCTTCCTCGGACATGTTTCCACTGTACCTTTCAGACGAATTCTGGACCCTTTTTGAGTACCTGCTTTCCCTGGCTGCAGAATCGGGTATTAAGGTTATGCTGGGGGATGACTTCAGTCGTCTCGGAGATTCCCTGTTTCTGTCTGAAGTCAGCAGTAGGCAGAGTTTCAGGGCAGCGCGCCTTACGGTGGCCCGGGAACAAAATCTTGAGGTGGGGGATGTCTTTACCTTTTCTCCATCCCGGACAGAGCGGGAGTATGTTGTTGCGGTCAGGCGGAATAAGCGGAAAGTGTATATCCATGATGCCCGTACGCTTTTTGACGGTGAATCAGCAGAAAAAGAGGTCGAATGGAAGGTCCCCGAGGGTCATTGGAAGGTTATCATTTTCAAAGTGGTTTTTGATACGAGCTGCGAAGGGGCCTATATCCCCAATTTTTTCAGCATGAAAGCGGCGCAGTCCTACATCAACAATGTCCTGGATCCACTGAAAGAGCAATTTCTTCCCCGGTATAAAGACTGCTTATTCGGCATATACTGTGAACTTCCGGCAATTCTCCCTTCCAAATCAGGTATTCCCTGGGATGATGATCTGCTTATATCAAAATACCGGTCACGGTACAAGCGTAATCTCATAGAAACCATGCCCGCTCTGTTTTATGAAGTGGCTGACAATGAAGTTAAGTACCGCCCCCATGTATATAATTTTCTGAAGGATACCCTCTATGACCGGTTTCCCTCTGTGGTTGATAAATGGACCACTCAGAACAAGCTTGAGGTGTGGGTTGCAGGACCGGAATCGGACCGCGCGGGATCATCCACCTACCTCCCTGAGCTATTTTCCTATCCCACAGGAGAGTATGATGCTATCGGAACCGTTCATGCGGGAAATAAACGGGTTAACGATATTGCAAGCCTGAGCCTCCTTTCCCGGACACAGCGAGAAAACAAAAAAAGCTTTGCCCTTATCGGCAGAAGCCGAACCATGGAAAGTCACACCATTGGTGAATTAAAACAGGAAGCCTTGTTTTATATTGTAAATGGTGCGGATTATATTATCATAGACGGGATTAAGTTTAATCGCAATTACCGCTATGAAGAACTTGCGCCTCAGGGAATATCCTTTGGTTCCCCCGATTTTCAGACATTGTCAGCTCTTGTTCAGGTCATTGATGATAACATTGCATTTTCTTCGTCCTGTCATCGTTACGGTGAGTCCGTGGCTATTGTCTATCCCGGCACATCCATAATGTCCGACTACAGTCCCGCGGACTCCGAGGTGATAAAATCCGCCTACAAAAATATGCTTGACAGTATGGTCTGTTTGCAGGAGCTGGGAATCAAGTTTGAAATAGTTGATGAACAGATGCTGCTGGACTGTGATATCACACCGGATGGGCTTATTGTTAATAATGAGGAGGAGGATTCCGGTTTTACAGGGGTGGTGCTTCCCTATTCACGCCTTATAAACAACTCCTTTTTTGTGAAGCTTGAGCAGATGGCAAAAAAGAAAATTGCCATTTATTTTGTCGATTCCGCCCCGGAGGGAAGCTTCGATGACGGTCACAGCCCCAGTTTTATGAATCGGGTAAAAAAGCTGATCCGCTCAAAATCCAAAAAGGTTGACCACGGTCTTCCGGAAAAGCTCTGTTCCATGTTTAATTCCGATATTTTCCGTGGGGAGATAAAAACAAAGTGTATAACGAATTCGTCTCAGTTGTGGAAAAAAAGTGTTGAGGTGGATGGAAATGAGGGGTATTGGCTCTTTAACAGCGGATATGAAGATTGCTCCCTTAAATTATATCCCTATGAAAATACAGAAAGTGACGATGCGGGGGATACCTATATCGGGTATGATATAAGCGGCAGGAAATTGTTTTCACTTGACATGGAGACATATAACCGCGATGTTTACACCCTTTTGCCCGGACAATCCGTATTTGTTGCCATAGACTATGACAAGGCCTATGAAAACGATCAGAACCTCAATAAATACAGAATTAAGCTGAAGCGTGACCGATGGAAATTTGACGCGCAGTCGCTCAACAGTTTTCCATTGTCCCGCTGGAGCAGTAAGATTGGCATAAGCCGCACATCGGGAGCGCTGACCTATTACAGCGAAGGGCATTTTATCTCTCAGGAGAATAATTATTCCTCCTATTTGGTGTTCCTCAATACCATACCGTACGAAAAGGAAAGCCTTCCCAAACGGTTTAAAGTCTCTGTTAACGGTAATGAATTATTTCCCCTTGAGGAGCGCATACCCGGTGAAGGGGAGCGGGATGCCTTTTTTGACGGATCCACAACACTTCTGGTGTATGACATGTCCTCCTCAATCATCAAGGGAAATAATCGGGTCCTTCTTTTGTCAAACGGACATAAGGATCTCCCCGATCCGGTGAAGTTTCCTCCCTTCGTTGCCGTGGACAACCCGGTTGACAAAGCGGGAAAAGTGTGGACTGTAAAAGGCCGGAGAAAAAATGAGGAGTATGAATGGGGTGGCGCGGGATACCCTTTTCTCATCGGGACCGGTGTATATACCATTACCTTTGAAGTTCCGAACTTATTTGAAAAAATATACATGAATTTTACCCGTCTTTCGGGCAGCGCTGAAGTAATCCTGAACGGAGTGAGCTTTGACCTTCTGCAGTGGCCGCCCTACAAAATAGACATAACTGATCATGTAAACATTAATGAGCGGAATAATCTGACGGTCAAAATAAAAAATACCCTGGATGTGATAAACCGTCTGAGTGCTGAGAAATCAGGTATACTCGGTCCCGTCTACATTGACATATACGGTGATAAATCAAGTGAGTCCGGTTCCGATACCGGCGACGAAAGAAACGATTAGAAGCTACTGAATAATAAATTAAATGGAGGTTTGTAATGGGTCATAAGTACGTGTATTCCTTTGGCGCGGGAACGGCTGAAGGCAATAAGAAAATGAAAACAGAACTGGGCGGAAAAGGCGCAAATCTGGCAGAAATGTCAAGTATTGGTGTTCCCGTACCGCCGGGGTTTACTATCACAACTGATGTGTGTGCATATTATTATGAAAATAATGAAACCCTTCCCGAAACCCTTGATGATGAGCTGAAGGCACATGTTGCGCGTCTGGAGGAAACAAAGGGTGCCAAATTCGGTGACAGCGATAATCCGCTTCTTGTATCGGTGCGTTCCGGTGCGGCACAGTCCATGCCGGGTATGATGGATACGGTATTGAATCTCGGCATTAACGATGACGTCGTAAAGAGCCTTGCAAAAAAAACCGGCAATGAACGAATGGCATGGGATTCCTATCGTCGTTTTATTAATATGTTCGGCGATGTTGTTATGGGAGTGGAGCACGAAAAATATGAAGAAAAACTGCGCGCAGCCAAGGTTAAGGCCGGAGTGGAATTTGATAATCAGCTTACGATTGATCAGCTCAAAGAGGTTGTGGATCAATACAAAGCTGTTTATCGCGATGCCGTGGGCGATGATTTTCCCACGGATCCCCTAAAGCAGCTTGATTTATCCATTATGGCGGTTATCAAATCCTGGATGACGCCCCGTGCGGAAATGTACCGTCAAAAGGAAAAGATTTTTGGCCTGAAGGGTACGGCGGTAAATGTGCAGGCTATGGTTTTTGGTAATATGGGTGATAAATCCGGAACGGGTGTTGCCTTTACGCGAAATCCTTCCACAGGGGAAAATCATTTTTATGGGGAATTTCTCGTTGATGCCCAGGGTGAGGACGTGGTTGCCGGTATCCGGACCCCCAAATCAATCGACGAAATGGGAGAACTCTGGCCCGGGATTTATAAGGAACTTACGGATATCCGTAAAAAGCTTGAAGATCACTATGCGGATATGCAGGATATTGAATTTACCATTGAAGAGGGCAGTCTCTATCTTCTTCAGACCCGTAACGGAAAGAGAACCGGCCTGGCAGCGGTGAAGATTGCCTGGGACATGGTTGAAGAGAAGCGTATCGATAAGGAAACTGCCCTGCAGCGTATTGAGGGAGATCACCTTAATCAACTCCTTTTTCCCGTCCTTGATCCTGCAGAAAAGGATAAGGCCATAGCCGAAAACCGCCTTTTTGCCACAGGGCTTCCTGCCGGACCGGGTGCTGCAAGCGGCCAGGTCGTTTTTACAGCTGAAGAAGCCGTTGCATGGGCGAAAAGCGGAAAAGAGGTTATATTGTTCAGACGGGACACCTCTCCCGAGGATGTGGCCGGTATGGCCTATGCCAATGCCGTTGTTACCTCAACGGGGGGTATGACTTCCCACGCGGCGGTTGTTGCGCGAAGCTGGGGAAAATGCTGCGTGGTTGGAGCCGGAGACCTTGATATTGATTATAAGGACAAGGTTATTACCGTGGGGTCCTTTACTATTAAAGAAGGTGACAATGTCGCCATCGACGGAACAACGGGTGAAATGATCGTCGGTGAGGTGTTAACGTCCTCCTCTCCGGTTATTTCCGGACTTGTTGAGGGCAATGCGGAAGCCAAAAAGTCTGAAGTCTATAAAATGTTTCGTGATGTTATGGACTGGTCCGACTCATTCAGAAAGCTGGATGTGCGTACCAACGCAGATTCACCCAAAGATTCCGAAGTTGCCTGCGCTCTGGGAGCCCAGGGTATCGGATTGTGTCGGACAGAGCATATGTTCTTTGAAGGAGAGCGTGTGTGGTCCGTGCGAAAGATGATTCTTGCAGAAACAAAGGAAGATCGCCAGGATGCTATAAACGAACTCCTGCCCTTTCAGAGAGAGGATTTTGAAGGCATCTTCAAGGTGATGGACGGATACGGGGTGACCATACGTCTTCTTGATCCCCCCCTCCACGAATTTCTTCCCGGAGATGAGGCCGGTGTTGCAGAAATGGCAAAACGCATGAATGTAAGTGTTGCCAAGGTTGAGCAGAAGATAGAGTCACTTCATGAGATGAATCCCATGCTTGGCCATCGTGGATGCAGACTGTCCATAACCTATCCTGAGCTTGCTGTGATGCAGGCTACAGCCATAATCGAAGCCGCCTGTAATATGGCTGCAGAAGGTGTGGTTGTTAAGCCGGAAATTATGATTCCCCTTATCGGTAACGAAAATGAATTCCAGTATCTTGCAGATATTATTCGAAAGACAGCTGATTCGATTATTGCAGATAAGAACTCCGATGTATCCTATCAGGTGGGAACCATGATGGAAATTCCCCGTGCCACCCTTGTTGCCGATAAGGTGGCCGGAGAAAATGGTGCAGAGTTTTTCTCCTTTGGTACAAACGATCTGACCCAGATGACCTTTGGGTATTCGCGGGATGACGTGGGCTCCTTTCTCCCCGATTATCTGGATAAGAAGATTCTTCAGGAGGATCCATTCCAGTCTATCGATCAGCAGGGAGTCGGCGAATTGGTTAAGACCGGTGTGAAGAAAGGCCGGGAAGCACGTGATGGCCTGAAATGCGGTGTTTGTGGCGAACACGGTGGAGACCCGGCATCGGTGAAGTTCTTTCACAATATCGGACTTAACTACGTTTCCTGCTCTCCGTATCGGGTACCCATAGCTCGCCTTGCGGCGGCTCAGGCGGTTATCGACGAAAAATAGAACAGGACATACAGCCAAGGGAGGGAAGACAATTGTCTTCCCTCCCTTTTTTTTTAAATCGCTTGCAAAAATATCATCAGTATATTACTATCAAGGTGATGATATTTTAAAGGAAATATGCATATGGCATCCACCAATCATGTCGTTCGGGGTCTGAATGGGCTGGTTCAGAAGAAAAACGCTGAAGATATCCTGCCTTTTCTGCGGGAGAGTCTTTCTGATGAATCCCAACCTTTTCTGGAAGAGATTGATTACTGGCCGTTGCTCTATCTACTTTCAGAGGCAGATCAACTGCAGCTTTTGAAAATTGTTTCTGCACACATATCCGCAGTTGTTCAGCTTTTTAATTCCCCTTATGGGGAGGTTCGAATTGCCGTGGTGGACTCCATTGTTGCCGGGGAAACAGAAGATGCTCCGGGATTACTGCGGGATCTTATCGGGGAAGACCCTGAGCTTGATCTGTATATTGTAAAAAAGATAGCCGATGAAGGTACGGACCGGTCCTTTTCCGTGTTGGTTGACCTTCTCGATACAAATCATGTTTCTGTCCGGGATTATGTGAAAACCCAGGTAAAAAAATACCTGAATAAACACAGCTATCCAATACTATTCAACAGCCTTTTAAGCAGCCTTGACAAGGCAAACCGTGCTATACCGATACTGGATATTATTTCGGATAAGGGCATAGTTCAGGCAGAACCCTTTGTACGACAGGTGACCCAAACCTGCGTACAGGATGTTAATATTCGTGCCCTGGCGGTGAAAACCCTGTGGAAGATCGGTTCAGATGCAAATACTGCACTTTTTATTGATGCACTCTTTGACACCCATGATGATGTGGCATTTTCCATTGCGGCGAATCTGAGCGATCTCAAAAAAGGGTGGTTGAAAGCGGGTATTCTCCGTATGATCCACAGCAATGTGTATGACAATCATAGGCTGGCAGAGGTGTTGCTTTTTTCAGAACAGGAAAAAGTTATTACCGAACTTATGACGGCATCGGATATATTTACAGAGGCCATAAAAAATCTTCTTGAATCTCCGGGAATGGGATATTATCAGGAAAAATATGCTCCATTCTTTGATACCCCCCTGGTACCGGGTTCCCGAAGCACAAATCCACGGGGATTATTGTGGGCCATAGATGATGAAGACTTTATCCTGAAGAAATATACCAGGATGGCGGTAAAGAACGGGTATCCACTGCGGGTTTTTACACGCCCTGCTGAAGCGATTGCGCAATTGGACACTGAAGATCCGGATATCGTCTTTGTTGATATGAATATGCCCGAAATGAATGGTGTCGAACTTACACACGCCATGATGAAGCAAAAAAATATCACTGCCGTATTGGTTACGGCACAGGAAGATGTGATTGAAGACCGGGATATTGAAGAGGGGCTTTTCTGTGAAATCATACAGAAACCCTTTAATGAGGACGAATTTGCTGCAGTTTTGCGGCGTCAAATTGGAGTAAAAAGACAGACAACCCAGACGGGGGAATGAATGGAAGAAGAAGTTATTCAGATACATGAGGATATAGTATCCTCCACGGTTAAGCATCTGCACGACGAAATCAGCGACATTATCGCTGACGGGGCAACCAGAATAACCTTTAATATGGAGCAGGTGAATATTATCGATTCAACAGGTATCGGTTTTATTATCAAGGTTCAAAACAGTCTCAAAAAAAACGATGGTCGACTGACCTTAAAGAATCTTAATCCCGATATTGTGCGAATGTTCAAGGTCATGCGCCTGGATAAGCATATCCAATTAGGTTAGCTGGTGTATGAACACCTATTCTGATGACAGGCTTCTTTTTCAGGAGTCAGCCCGCCGGCGGGTGGATTCACTGCTCGAATGTATTGACTGTCTTGGCTATGCTCTTCGGGCGGGAAAATCCTCTGCGGATACGATTAATGCGGTTTTTCGGGATGTTCACAGTCTTAAGGGATCAGCGGGGTTTGCGGGATATACTGATCTGGAAGGGTTTGCTCATGTTCTGGAGAATCTACTGGGGTTTATGCGGACCGGAAGTGTTTCACTATCAGAAAAGGAACTATCTGTGCTTTCTGCATCAACCGGAATAATATCCTGTTTATTGGACGGCTGTGATCCCGGTGAAATTCATGACTACGAAAATATTTTACACCGTCTTGAGTCCTATTCCGCCGGAAAGGACAGTCAGTTACTGAAGATTCACCTGCTTAATTCCCACCGCACCTGGAATATTTCAAAGGTAATATTTAAGGACAGTATTCAAAAAAAAGGGGAGAATCTGAATTTCTATCTTATCTGCTTTGATATGCAGGACGATATGCAGATGCAGCAGCTTTTGCCCACAACCCTTATTGAAGAGCTGTTGTCTGTAGGAACAATATTACACAGTGAACTTGACAGTGACAATCTGGGAGATCTTGACTCTTTGGGGTATGGACTGTATTTTCATGTTTTATGTGCCTCACAGGTAAACTATGCTATATTCCGACGTCTGTTCAGATTGCGTAATGATATGATACAAAAGCTGAATATTACCTATGAAGAGGTCGCCTGATGAGTCAAAGAGTACTGATTATTGATGATTTACCCGTGAATACACGGGTACTGAGCTCTATACTGGAAAAATCCGGCTATGAAACTGTTGCCGCCCATAGCGGTAAAGATGCATTGGCAATTGTGGAAGATACTGATTTCGACTGCATTCTCCTCGATATTGTTATGCCTGATATGGATGGATTTGAAGTTATACGGCGGTTAAAATCGATGGCCAAAACCAGTGAAGTTCCGGTGATATTTATAACAGGAAAAGAGGGCTCTGAGTCAGTTGCCAGGGGTTTTGACCTGGGAGCAGTGGATTATATTACCAAACCGTTCAATAAAGTTGAGGTTATGGCGCGGCTTAAGGCGCATATAAAACTGTATTCGACCATCAAATCCCTTGAAAATGCTCAGGCTGAAACCCTCCAGCAGATAAATGAAGCTCAAAATTCACTATTAAAGCAGCCGGATGATCTTCAGGAAGCTCATTTTTCTGTTTTGTACAAGTCCCTTCATGCTGCGGGAGGGGATATTTATGATATTATAAAAATAACCGAAAATATGTATGGATATTTTGTGGGGGATTTTGCGGGGCATAAAATTTCCACAAGTTTTCTTACCTCCTCGGTTAAGGCGCTGCTGCATCAAAACTGCAATTTTCATAATTCCCCCGTGGAAAGCATGCGAATGATTAATTCTGTTTTGGTAAAACTTATGAATGCCGGCCAGTATATGACAGGGTGCTACGCCCTGATAGATCGACTGAAAAATACCTTGACCGTTGTCAGTATGGGGCATCCGCCGCTGATATTTATTCCCCGTCACGGAAATGCGCGCCTGGTTGGTAAGGGGGGGGATATTCTCGGGGTTTTTGAGCAGTGTGTGTTTCGAAAAAGTACCCTGGATATATACCCGGGAGATCGTATTCTTCTCTATACGGACGGGCTTATAGAAGGTGAGCGTGTCTGGAGTGCCGAGGTCGATTCTCTATTGGCAGCGGTACGAAAGCACCGATATTCGGAAAACCGCAGTGTCTTTATAGATAATATCTTTAAGGAAACCGTACACCAGCGGGGAGAATTGGATGACGATGTAATGGTACTCGTGGCCGATTTTCCCGGCAATCCCCCCCGGATTGATGCACAAAAAAATGATAACGAAATATGCTATAAATTCCATGCCCTGCGGCGGCTTATTGATCCTGCGGTTCAAAGTCTGGAAAAAGACATTGCCATGCTTACGGGAATCACTCAGCAGTATGGAATTAAGCTGGTCCTGTATGAAGCCCTGGGGAATGCGGTTATTCACGGTTCCAAAGAGCATCCTGACCGTTTTGTCTATGTCTGCGTATCCTATAGAAACAGCTCCCTCTGCATAAAAATAACCGATGAAGGAACAGGTTTTGACTGGCGAAGTTATATACATACAATGAACCCCGATTCAGGTTCTTTGGAAAAAATGCCTTCATCGGGGAGAGGTTTGCAGGTTTTTACCGATTACGGATTTGATTTTTCTTTCAATGATACGGGAAATACACTGTATCTGCAGAAAAAACTGCCCTGATTTCCGATTTATTCTTCGTATTCATCCGTCATATCAATTTCACGGGTTTCGCCCCCGGCTTTCATTTCTTCTATAAGGTCCTCTCTGCCGATATTGGTCAGGTGACGAACCCGTCGGTATTCGCTGCGGTGCTTGCGGCAATACTTGGGATAGACATATTGACGGGGGAAAATTTTTATTTCAAATTTTTCATTACACCCGTGAAGTGAGCAGGTCGCCTCCATTGTCATCACTTCCGTATAGGAATGTTTGATGGTTTGGTTCTTTTTATTGATATCCTCAGGTGCAGCACGCTTACGTATGCGGTATTTATCCTTGCGGTGTTCTTCACAGTATTTGGAGATGTGAATACCGAAAAATAATTTTCCGCAGACCTTATTATCCTTGTCTACGTATTGACAGCGTTTTTCGCGCCGTTTTTGCTTTCTTCTGTTTTTTGGCAATTGCATGGTACCGTCCTTTTTAGAAACAAATATACAGGTTTCTTCGTAATTTCCCATGAGATAAATGGGGAATACTTTTATCAGGGTGGTGTAATACTGCTTCGGGAAGGGGCTACAAAAATCAGAACAGTAGCAGATTGGTTGTCAATGGGATTACTGACACGACAACCACGCGGGTAGTGAATGAGGTGGTATTACTGTTCCTCTGAGAGCCGATTCAGGGTTTGTCTGATCGTTTCGGCATAGGGAGTGGCGGGATACCTGTTGAGCGTATGAGAAAGCTGTTCACGGGCTTTGTCAACGTCTCCCAGCTGAATAAAGCATTGGGCTATCTTAAGAGAGGCGTCGTCCCGTTTTTCGGAGCGCGGCAGTTGGGTAACCTGAGTAAAGGTGTGTATTGCTGTATCAAAGCGTTTTTGCGCCATCTGCGCACTACCGATCCAAAACAGGGCGTCAGCGGTGTATTCGGTTTCGGGGTATTGATCCAAAAGTTCTTTCATGATGGTGATGGATTTTTCGTAAAACCCCTTGCTGTGGGCATCAAGCCCGGCACTGTACAGGGCGTATTCATCACCGCCCATAAGATCTGTTACTGCCCCGGAGGTTGAAAATCCTTCGGGCCGGCGAGGTTCAGTGTCTGCACTTTCAATGTGAGGATGAACCCGGATGGAAGAAACAGTGGAGTAAAGATCGCGGTAGGCTTCTATCAGTAGAGCAAGGCGGGTTTCAAGCTCGTCGATGCGGGCGGCTGAAACTGTCTCCTGTTGTATGCGAATATCCTCAATGGCATTACGATTACGTAAAAATCCTGTTTGAAGCTCCTGAAGCCTCCTTTGACATTCTGCATCCGGGGCAGGAGGCTCCGGGTGGTTTTCCTCAGGTTTTTTTGAATTTTCCACCATCAAAACAGTAGGCTGTGATTCCGGGGTTTGTGTACCGGCGCAGGAAAAAAGCAGTGTCGCAAAACCTAACAGGATACATATCATACCATCCTCCTTTACAAAAGGAGTATATCATGGAATGGCGCAGTTTACCAGAATAATCAGGGGAGAATGATATTTTCTCCATTATGTATAAGGCATTCAACAAAGGTGCTTCCCTGAACAACATCCATAAGCGGAGTCGTGCTGAGGGGGTCGATGCGTATGCCTGCAATATCGGCAATATAGCCTTCTTTGAGCTGCCCCAGCTGGTTGTCCATGCGCAAAGCCCGGGCGGGGTTTTTTGTTACCATATTCAGCAGGGTGCGCGGGGAAAGTGCGGGGTGGGTGGAATGAATATGAAACAGCTCATCAAGGAGGCTTACCGTATGTGCAGCGGAGGTATTGCTTGTGGTGATGGCGAGGTTAATTCCCCGGTTCCGCACGGTTTCAACGGGGAAATCCGGTGCATTAAAGCGATGAGACAGACGGGGGGAGATGCTGGCCGTTGCCTGCAGAGCGCTCAGCGCCCCCAGTTCATCAATACTGAAATAATTTGGATTGATCACCAAAGACCGTCGGGGTATAAGGGAGTTTTGAATTGCGTACAGGGCCGGGCTGGTACGGATATCCGACAGGTACCATGCGCCCCGGCGCATCAGTTCATCATACAGTATCCCGTTTTGTTCCGTAAAGGCAGCAAGCTCCTCCGGTGTTTCACCAATGTGATTTACAAAGATACCGGCGGAATTATTTACTCTTCGAACCAGTTCCTTCATCCACTGAAAAGGAAATGCGTAGATCGTTCCGGGTGAAATGCCCGAAACCGGGCCGGTGAGTTTTTTTTGTACGAAGCGGTTCATTTCCTCCGGGGTCAGAAAGGTTCGGCGGGAGAGATCAGGTATGGAAAAGAATCGATGCGGGAGATCCTCATAGGCGCTGTGATCAAGGCGATTGCAAAAATGCATGGACGATGTAATGCCGTTTGACATGGATTCCTGAACCGCGAGACGGGCAGCTTCCTTTCGTTTTGAGAGGGGGATGGCCTCCAGCCGGGTAGATATTCGCTGTCTGAATTCTGTCAGGCTTCCCGTGAACCTGCTTTCACAGTGACGAAGAACGGCGTCCTCAAAAGATGTGCCGCAGTTAATCATACCCGGTAAAAGGAGAACATTACCAAGATTGATAATGGCATCGCCGGACTGTCTGATGCCGGTTTTATGCCCCACTTTGGTAATCTGCGAATTGCAGACACGAAGAGCGCCGTTTGAAACAAGTTCTGAACCGGTGTATATCCAGCGGGCAAAATAGACTGTTCCGGGGGGTGTTTGTTTTTTCTGCACCGACATACCTCACATGGAATGATATCGATAAAATATGTTTTATGAATATATGAACAAACCACTTTTCACGGTATTTGATCATATATTTTTAAGGATAACCATGGAGTCCGTATGATTAGTCTACATTCGATACAGAAACAATTCGGCGAAAAAATCGTATACCACACAGCAGATCTGGCCATACACGAGGGAGGGAAATATGGTTTGGTGGGGAGAAACGGGGCGGGGAAATCGCTTTTATTTCGTTTCCTTACCCATGAGGATATACCCGATTCGGGCCGCGTTGTTATTCCCGAAACTCTTTCCCTGGCACATCTGCCTCAGGAAGTGGAGGAATATGATCAGCGCCAGACACCTCTTGAAGTGGTGCTTGAGCCATTCCACGATGCATTGGGAGACGATGATGTCTTTGAGGCTGTTTCGCAGTCATCACAAAGAGATCTAACGGATAATATGGAGCGTCTCAGCCGCTATATTGATACCGCCAACCGTCTGGATGTGTATTCACTGGAGGGCCGTGCCGCATCAATTCTTGCGGGGCTTGGTATATCCCAAAAGCAAATCGGAGAACCCATGCAATACCTCTCCGGGGGATTTCGCATGCGGGTATTTCTTGCCAAAATACTCCTGGCTCAGCCGGATTTTATTCTGCTTGACGAACCGACAAATCACCTTGACATGGATTCTCTTATCTGGCTTGAACGATTTTTGAAAAACTTTTCGGGGGGCTGCATGATCATCAGTCATGATACGGCCTTTCTGGACAGGATTATTGATACCACCGTGGAGGTGTTCAACCACAGGTTGTACAGTTATTCCGGTACCGTATCGGCGTATTTTTCCTGGAAAAAAGAACAGGCCCGCCTTGAAAAGAAACAAAGGGAGAATCTTCAGGATAAAATCACTCAGCTTGAACAATTTGTCTCCCGTTTTAAAAGCAAGGCAACCAAGGCTGCCCAGGCGAGATCAAAGATGAAGCAGCTGGACAGACTTCGGGAGCAGCTGCCGGCGCATATACAGGGAGATAAGGATTTTTTCTTCCGCCTCCCTCCGGCTTCTCACTGCGGCAACCTGCCCCTGGGACTTGAAAAGGTGAATGCCGGCTATGATTCCGCCCCTGTTTTACAGAACCTCTCTCTGAACATTCACCGGGGAGATAAAATTGCGGTTATCGGCCCCAACGGCGCAGGTAAATCAACATTTCTGCGGGTATGCAGCGGCGAGCTTGAGCCTTTCTCGGGAGAGGTGAAGAAAAATCCCCGTGCTGAGGTGCGTCTTTTTAACCAATACCGGGCACAGGAGCTGGATGTTACCCTTACCCTCTACGACACGGTGGTGCACCATACGGGGGAAAACCGTCCCACGGAGATACGGACCATGCTGGGATCGTTTCTTTTTTCGGGAGAGGAGGTTGATAAGACGGTTTCGGTACTGTCCGGAGGAGAAAAATCCCGGCTGTCCCTGCTCCTTCTCCTCGCCCGCCCGGGCAATGTTCTGCTCCTGGATGAGCCGACAAACCACCTGGATGCTCAGTCAGTAGAGGCCCTCGGGAATGCCCTGGCGGAATATGACGGAACTGTGGTGACCGTTTCCCATGATGAGTATTTTATTCAAAGCATTGCAAATCGCATTGTCGAAATACGTCCCGGAATTGTGCGTGATTTTCCCGGGAATCTGGGGGATTACCGCCACTATATTGAGGACGCACTGTTTTCAGATACCGATGCCTCAGGTTCAAAACAGGAGGATCAGGACAAGGAGGAACGGAAAAAACTCTACGCTGAACGGCGGCAGATAAAACGAAAAATTGAGAAACGGGAGCGTGAAATTGAGGATCTTGAGGCTAAAATAGAAGATGAGGAGCAGGTGTTGCTGGATCCGGAAAACGGGCAGGATCATACGCTTCTTGCAGAATCACAGAAGAAAATTGACCGGTGGAATACGAGGCTTGCAAATTTTCTGGAAGAATGGGAATTGCTTCAGACAGAATATGCGGTACGTGATGGGGAGTTGAAAAAACAGGCCTCCGGCTCACCGTGAAGGCCTTGAGTTTCTACACGGACTTAAGACATTTCGTGCAGATCTTAACCGTCTTGTTTTCCCCGTTGATAACTATCTTCTTATTGTGAAGATTTGGCTTAAACTGCCGTTTACTTATGTTGTGGGCATGGGAAACGCTGTTTCCGGAAACGGGTTTCTTATCACACATATAGCATACTTTTGACATGATAACCTCCAGGTCAGTAATTCGGGGCTAAAATATATAAAAACCGCCCGAAGGGGTAGTACATTATAAAGTTTTCCTCAGGAGCTGCGGATTTCGCCCTTGATAACGCGAAAGGTTTTGTTGGATGTGTCGTTTCTTACTTCATGGGTGAAGTTGTAGAGCCGAATAACAGTGCCCGCATGAATCCTGTCTTTTATCTGTATGGAGCCGGTAAAATTTGATTCCTTTTTCAGCTCCGCCTCTATCATTTTAAGATTCTGACTGATGAGTGTGGATTTTTTGTCGATTGATTTTATCGTATTTGCCTGATGAATAAGCTGTTTTTTTATCGCCGGAGAAACCGCCTCGGGCCCCACCTTGGTGAGGTATTTCTTTTTGTCCTTTAAGTCTTTTAAAATGGGTAGTTTCTGTTTTTCCAGGAGTTCTTCCGCCTCAGACAACTGCTGCTTCTTGTGCAGGAGTTCACGGCGGGTTTTGCTGTCGATAATAAGCTCCGTACGCGTATTATCGTTGTTCCCCGCTTCAAAGATTTCTATGGATTCTTCGGCTTCAATGCGTCCGCCGATAACCTTTGAATTACTTTCCCCCGTGAGGGTGCCGCAGGTACATTGGCAGTGAAGGACAGAGTTTTCCACATTGATGATTCCTCCGCTTTCAATGGTGGCATTCTGCGCAAAGGATATGTTGACCCGTTTGGGGGAATACAGATAGGCCTTGTTTTTCCCTAAAACGCCCTTTTCAGCTTCTATGGACCCACCGTTACTTTTGATGGTAGCTGCTTCAATATCTCCATGAATCAGAATGTCATCTCCGCTTTCAACACTGAAGCCGGGTTTGACATCGCCGTCGATAATAACCTTTCCGGGAAAATTAATATTTCCCACGGAAAAATCCACGTCGGAATTTATTTCCAGGTAATTTTTCAGGGTGAGCGTGTCGTGTTCCTTAACCACAACGCCCCGCTCCTGGGCAATAAGCTGTGTGCCGTCCTGTGATACTGCAATGTTCTCCGCAGGACTCAGGGTATAGGGTTTGCCCGGCGTGGCGGGTATTTCCTCCCCGGTGACGGATTTCCCTGGAGTTCCCTGTGTGGGAGGGACCTGTTTTGCTACGACATCACCCTTATTCAGCTGTACAATTGTTTGCACATCGCGAAAATCGACACTGCCGTCATCCTTTACGGAGGGGGCGAGATTCTTATCGAGATCAACCGTATACTCTATTCCCCCGTCACGTCCCGGAATCGGTTCTTTTCCATGGGCCACGGTGACATTTTCCTCAACAACTTCATTCTGCGCCATATCCTCAAGTGCCTGAGTGTCAATGCCGAAGGCAACCCCCGCTCTTTTGAGACGATATGCGAGCAGATCCGCAGTGAGGGGGTAGTCCTCATCCACGTATTCCCGCTTTATCATAAGGGTTGCGCTGAGGGGTTTTGTTTTTACTATGAGCAGGCTGTCATATTCGTCTTTGTATTGTATCAGATGGGGGCCGATGGGTTCATATTCTCCGCTGGCCTTGTCCACGGCCTGCTGTATTTTTGACAGATCCGCGTTTATGATATTGTGGTCTGCAACGCGCTTTTTTATCTCCGCAAAAAGAGCGGCTTTGTCTGAATCGGGAGGTACCTGTATTAAAGTGCGGTCTTTTTCTGTTTTGACAGGTATAAGGTCTTTAAATAAAGTGGTATCTGTGCTCATTCGTCCCGCCGGGTTTAAACCTTATCTCGATGATACTGTACAATACGGGGTACATAGGTAAATAATACTTTAATAAATGCAAAGATGCAACTTTTTTTAGAAAAGTTTTATATTGTAGGCACATAACCACGGAAAGGAGAAATACCGTAATGAACACCACTCTCAGATCAATAACAGAGGATATATTCAGTGCAGCCTTTACGGATCTGGAATATGAAACCCGTTTTGCAAAAGTTGTAAAATCAAACCGGCCTGATCTGTGTCAATTTCAGTGTAATGGCGCCCTTGCCATGGCAAAAAAACTGGGGGATAACCCGCGGAATATTGCGCAAAAAATCGTTGAACACCTGAAAGACAGAGCGCTTTTTTCCTCCCTGGAGATTGCCGGTCCCGGTTTTATCAATATCACTCTCACCGATGAATATATTCGTGATGTTATTGAACAGCGGCGGGGAGAGTCGGGGTTTTCCTTTCCCGATCACACCTCACAAACAGTGGTGATCGACTTCGGCGGACCAAATGTGGCAAAGCCTATGCATGTGGGACATTTGCGGTCGGCCATAATCGGAGACTGTCTGCAGCGTCTCTTCCGTGAAATGAATTATACCGTGATCAGCGATAATCATATGGGGGACTGGGGAACCCAGATGGGAATGCTTATAACGGAGCTGAAAAAAGAGGCTCCGGATCTGCCCTATTTTGACCGGGATTATACCGGGGAGTATCCCTCTCATCCTCCCGTGACCATTCAACAGCTGGAAGAAATGTACCCCCGTGCCAGTGCTGCCTGTAAGGAAGATGAGCAGCGTATGGCCGAAGCGGTGCGGGCAACCGATGAGCTTCAGGGTGGACACCCGGGGTATGTGGCCCTGTGGAAGCATTTTGTCACCCTTTCGGTACATACCCTCAAACGTGATTTTGAACGGCTGGGGGTATCCTTTGATTACTGGTTGGGTGAAAGCTTTTATATGGACCGGATGAAACAGGTGGTGGCTCGTCTGAAAAAAGATGGGTTTGCCCATACAAGCGATGGTGCGTTGGTCATGGATGTTTCACGAAAGGATGATAAAAAAGAGTTTCCGCCGGTGATGCTGGAAAAATCAGAAGGAGGGTTTTTATATGCCACTTCTGATATCGCCACCATTGAGTATCGTCAAGAGGCCTTTGGGCCCGCACGAATTTCCTATGTGGTTGATAAACGCCAGGGACTTCATTTTGAACAGGTCTTTCGGGCGGTGCAAAAAGCCCGCATTATATCCGAAGATGTTGTGTTGGAGCATGTGGGATTTGGCACGGTGAACGGTCCCGATGGTAAGCCCTTTAAAACAAGATCGGGTGGGGTGATGAAGCTCCACGATCTTATTGAGAAGGTGGTTGCAAAGGCCTGTGACCGTATGGATGAATCGGGAATCGGAATAGATTTTTCCCCGGCTCAGCGCGGGGATATTGCCGATAAGGTGGGCCTTGCGGCATTGAAATTTGCCGACCTTTCCAACCATCGCTTATCAGATTATATCTTTGATATTGACAAATTCAGCCGCTTTGAGGGGAAAACCGGGCCCTATATCCTCTATACGGCGGTGCGGATAAAGTCGATTCTGCGCAAGGTGGAGCAAGCCGGTTTTTCTGCGGGAAAACTGCAGCCTTTTGTGCATGAGTCGGAGCGTGAGCTGCTTTTGGAGCTGGCCAAATACTCTGATGTCCTGTACAAGACTGCCGAGGACAGTGCGCCCAATTATTTATGTGATTATATTTATGACATATCTCAGGTGTTTAACCGGTTTTACCGGGACTGCCACATTCTTAGGGAGGACAATGCCCGGGTGCGGGGAAGCTGGATTGCCACGGCACAGTTTACCCTGCGCACTATGGAGCACATTCTCTCCGTTCTCGGGATCGGTATACCGGAACGAATGTAGGATGTGCGGTCCGCCGCATTGTTTAGTTTTTTGGTAGGCTTTTTGCAAAAGAACTGCACAGCGGATGTTCTTCTTTGTATATTGATGTAAGATTCTGTGTATTGGAGATACGATGAAACAGGTATATATGGACTACAATGCCACCACTCCGCTTCACCCCTCTGTAAAGACGGCAATGATGGAGGCAATGGAGTATTACGGCAATCCGTCCAGCATGCACTCCTTTGGCCGTCCGGCTCGGCAGAAAATTGAAGAGGCCCGGGAAGAGGTGGCACAATTTATCAAAACCCGCCCGGGTAATATAGTCTTTGTCGGCAGCGGTTCCGAAGCAAACAATACAATATTCAATATGTTTCCCTGCAGTCATACGCACGGCTGCGGCCGCAGTATGTGCGGCAAAACCGAGATTATAACAACCAGGATTGAACATCCCTGTATTCTGGAATCTGCAAAGAATGCACAAAACCGCGGGGTCACCGTTCATTATCTTGATGTGGATGAACGGGGATTGGTGGATCTGAATCAGCTGGAAGATACGATTTCACATAATACAGGGCTGGTTTCTGTTATGATGGCCAATAATGAAATCGGTTCAGTGCAGGATATGGCAGCAATTGAAAAGATTGTCCATGCCCATGGGGCGTTGCTGCACACCGATGCTGTGCAGTCCTTTGGAAAAATCCCTGTGGATATACAGAGCATCAACGCAGATTTTATGTCCTTTTCCGCCCATAAGATTTACGGTCCCAAAGGCGTGGGTGCCCTGTATATAAAAGACGGAGCCGATTTTTGCCCTCTTATTCTCGGCGGACACCAGGAACGGGGGCGGCGCGCGGGAACAGAAAACACCCTTGGTATTGTCGGTATGGGCGAGGCGGTACGCCAGAGGAGTCTGGAAATGGATGATGAATATCGGCGTTTGCGACGGTTACGCACTTTTTTCAAGAATGAACTCCGGAACAGGGTGCCTGATATTTACATCAACGGCGATGTTGATGACGGTATTCCCGGTACCCTGAATGTGTCCTTTCGGGGAGTTGAGGGAGAGTCGGTTCTGCTTTATCTGGATATGCACGGCATTGCCGTTTCAACCGGGTCTGCCTGTTCCACAGGCTCCCTTGATCCCTCCCATGTTCTTTTGGCCACCTGCGGGGATGCAGAAACGGCGCACGGATCAATCCGCTTCAGTATGGGTCGGGACACAACGCAGGAGGATGTTGTCTATGTAATTGGCCGGGTTCAGGAGACGATACAAAAACTGCGGGAATTTTCCACGGCCTATTAAATAACGAAAGGAGCCCTTCCATGAATGATTGGGTATACAGCGATATTGTAAAAGATCATTTTATAAACCCCCGGAATGCCTGGAAGCAGGATGAGGATTTTGAATATACCGTTGAAGGTAAAGAGGGGAATGTGCAATGCGGGGATGAGATGCTCTTTGCCCTGAAAATTGACGAGGAAACGGAAAAGATTGTCGATTGCCGCTGGCGTACCTTCGGCTGTGCCAGTGCCATTGCCAGTACGTCCATGCTGTCCGAGGCAATTAAGGGAATGACCCTTGAGGAAGCCCTGTCCATTACTCCCAAGGAAATAGCTGAGCGTCTCGGGGGACTGCCTGATAATAAAATTCACTGCTCAGTCCTTGGCGATAAGGCTCTGCGGGCCGCGGCCAATAATTATTTCCGGGAACGGGGTATGACAGACAGAGTGGTGGAGCCCAAGGCAAAACTTGTATGTGAATGCAAAAATGTCACCGATCTGGATATCGAAGAATCGATTCTGGAGGGATCCCGCACCTATATGGATGTACAGGAGGATACGGGCCTTGGTACCGTGTGCGGGCGATGCCGCGGCGAAGCGGAAACCCTTATTTCCCAGTATATTGAAAAGCACTTCAAATAACAGGGGTGTACACATGCGCACACCTTCGGGATTTTGAGCTTTGCGGGTGGACAAATCCGTTTTTTGGTATATATTATAGGTGTGGACCAGTGCAGAAAGGTATTGAGGTGAACAAATGAAGAATAACCGGGGATTTACCTTAACAGAACTGATGGTTGTGATTGCCGTGGCGGGCATTCTGGCCTCTCTTGCAATACCCATTTACAGCAATGTGACCAGCAAAGCCCGATCCCGCGAGTTTCTTGGTGTATTATCCCAGATAGAGACAACGCAGCATCAATACTATCGTGAAAACCGAGAGTATGCCCAGTGCGATGACGAGGATGATATCCGGCAGAAACTGGGTGTTAATGCGGATATGACATTCTTTGACTATACTGTTGAAGTTGAAGCAGGTGGTGACCGTTTTACCGCCACGGCAACACTCACCCGTGATCTGGGGCGTGCACAAAAAGATAATACCGCCACGGTAAATCAGAATGGTGAGCGGGAAATTACGGGCGGCCTTGGTAATTATGTGGAAGACAGTGAATGGTAGATTATATCCCCGTCAGTTATATTTTTTTGGGTGAGCATGCAAACAGGAGCAGACTTCTCTGAGAATAAAATGTGAAAAATATACTTTTCTTTGCTCAAATAATAATGTATATTGTCGTCGCATATTGTGGGAGATTAGCTCAGTTGGTTAGAGCGCTTGCTTGACATGCAAGAGGTCGCTGGTTCAAATCCAGCATCGCCCACCACCCGCCGCAAGCTTCCGTGGTTCGTTTCCACCTATGAAGCACCTGATAAGGTCGGCACCGGTTCAAGAGAAACAGGCAGGGATAATCCCTGCAGAGGATATTTAAAAAGCTGAGATGACTATGAATATTTATTTACCTGACGGAAGTACCCTTGCGGTATCCTCCGGGGCAACGGTCTACGATTGTGCCTCTGAAATCAGTCGCGGCCTTGCAAAAAACGCCGTGGCGGGAAAAATTAATAACATACCCGTGAGCATACATGCCCGCGTTGCTCCCGATGATCGCGTTGAGATTCTGACCTTTGATACACCGGAAGGCAAGGATATATTCTGGCATTCCTCTTCTCATATTCTGGCTGAGGCGGTGCAGCGGCTCTATCCGGAGGCAAAACTTGCCATCGGTCCGGCCATAGAGTCCGGTTTTTACTACGATTTTGACGTTGCCACTCCCTTTACTCCGGAAGATCTGGAAAAGATTGAAAAGGAATTCAAAAAGATCGCAGGGGAAAAAAAGGACATACGGAAAATACCCATGACGCGTCAGGAGCTTGCCGATTATTATGATGCCCACGGGGAAGTGTACAAAAAGGAGATGCTGCAGGATATTGACGGCGAACCTTCTGTGTATGGACAGGGGGACTGGTTTGACATGTGCCGCGGTCCTCATATTCCCAATACGGGAATGGTAAAGGCGGTGAAACTGCTGTCTTCATCCGGTGCGTACTGGAAGGGCGATGAAAACCGTCCCATGCTTCAGCGCATCTACGGCATTACCTTTCCAAAACAGAAGCTGCTTACGGAATATCTGCATCTTCTTGAGGAAGCAAAAAAGAGAGATCACAAAAAACTGGGAAAACAGCTGGATCTCTTCTCCTTTCATGGGGAAGGTATGGGGTTTCCCTTTTGGCACACCAGAGGAATGGTAATTTACAATGAGGTTGCCCAGTTCAGTCGCGGGGAGCATATAAAACGCGGATATGGCGAAATCAAAACCCCCATTGTGCTCAATGAAGAGCTCTGGCACCGTTCCGGTCACTGGGATAAATACCGCGATGATATGTATTTTGTCGATATGGACGAAAAGCCCCATGCCATAAAGCCAATGAACTGCCCGGGCGGACTGCTGGTATTCAAAAATCATCAATACTCCTTTCGGGATCTTCCCGTTCGTAATTTTGAACTGGGGCTGGTGCACCGGCACGAAAAATCATCCGTATTGAACGGTCTTTTTCGTGTACGGCAGTTTACGCAGGATGATGCACATATTTTCTGCCGGCCCGATCAGATTGAGAAAGAGATCACCGATGTGATTGATTTTATTTTCTCCGTATACAAAACATTCGGGTTTGAAGGGTTTTTTATAGAGCTTTCCACACGGCCGGAGAAATACATTGGGGATATAGCTGTCTGGGATACGGCGGAACAGGCATTACAGAACGTACTTGAAAATAATTCCATCGAATATCAGCTGAACCCCGGTGATGGGGCATTTTACGGGCCGAAGATAGATTTCCATATCCGGGACTCCCTTCAGAGAAGCTGGCAATGCGGAACAATTCAGCTGGATTTCAGCATGCCTGAAAGATTTGAGCTTGAATACACCGATTCCGACGGATCGAAAAAACGTCCCGTTATGATTCACCGGGCAATATTTGGCTCCATGGAACGGTTTATCGGTATCCTTATCGAAAATTATGCCGGGTTTCTTCCCCTCTGGCTTGCACCGGTTCAGGTGAAGGTTATTTCCGTGTCGGACAAGTTTTTGGCATATGCTGAGGAGGTTGAACGCGCATTATTTCGTGCGGGTATCCGGGCCGAGCTTGATCGCCGCAATGAAAAAATCGGCTATAAGATCCGTGATGCAGAAGTACATAAAATACCCTATATGGCAATCGTGGGAGAAACCGAAGAAAAGGGACAGAGTGTTTCCGTTCGCCTCCATAAAAAAGGTGATTTGGGAACAGTACAAATAGACGAATTTATACAGTCGCTTTTACATGATATTTCTGTAAAAGCTGGGTATAACCATTAATCTGGAGGATTAGTATCGCAAAGAAATTCAGTAAAAATTCCCGTTCTGATGAGCCGCGGATAAATGATATGATCCGCGTGCCCAAGGTTCGTGCTGTGGATCCCGAGGGCACCGATCTTGGGGTCGTTACTGTTGAAGATGCCCGTGCAAAGGCGCGGGAGTTTGGAAAGGATCTTGTTGAGGTTGCCCCCAAGGCCCAGCCCCCTGTGTGTCGTATTATGGATTATGGAAAGTATAAATACGAGCAGGCCAAAAAGAAAAAGGTGGCAAACAAGAAGCAGACCAAGGTTCAGAACAAGGAGATTAAACTCCACGTAAAAACCGAGGAACATGATTATAATTTCAAAATAAAGCATGCCCGGGAATTCATTCTTAAGGGTAACAGGGTAAAGATGACCCTCGTCTTTCGCGGGCGGGAGATCGTATATAAGGATATGGCCCGTGACATGATGGAGCGGGTTGACCGGGATCTCTCCGATATTGCCTCAGCGGAGCGTAAATGCGTAATGGAAGGCCGGAACATGCAGTCTCAATATGTTCCGGATAAGAAAAAAATTCAGGATTACCAAAAAAAACAGGAAACAGAATAAGAATAACCAGGAGACAGTATGCCGAAAGCAAAAACAAGAAGTGCTGCAAAGAAGCGTTTTAAAATTACCGCCAAGGGCAAAGTAAAACGGGGTAAAGCCTTTAAGAGTCATATCATGACCAAAAAAAGTAATAAACGGAAGCGTAATCTTCGTAAAAGCGCATTGGTGGCAGCGGGACAGGAAAAAACAGTAAAACGTATGATGGGTATAGCATAACCGTAAGGAGTTTATCATGCCAAGGGCAAAAAACAGAGTTGCTTCACGAGCAAAAACGAAAAAAATACTTAAGTCGAATAAGGGATATTTCGGGAAAAGAAAAAATTGCGTCCGCACTGCAAAGGATGCATTCTATAAGGCCGGCGAGTATGCCTATAGAGACAGACGGCAGAAAAAACGGAATTTCAGACGCCTCTGGATTACACGTATTAATGCAGCCGCCCGTATCAACGGAATGAGCTATTCCTGTTTTATGAACGGTATTAAAGAAAAGGGCATCGATCTTGATCGTAAAACCCTTGCACATATTGCGGTAAATGAGCCCAATGTGTTTGCCGATATTGTTACTTCTCTGAAATAAATTCTGAGACTATCGTTTTTTTAAAGAGCACGGATCGTCGTGCTCTTTTTTTAATTCCATGTTTCCATTGCCCCGGTTTTATGTTTGTTCCCACCGGGACAGATACTTATACATGCGCTGTCAGGCTTTTGGTGAGAATCACTCTGTATGAAAAATTCTCAGTCTTTCAGATACTATTCAAGGTGGTTTACCACACACACTTTCTTAATGTGAAGAATATCGCTGTATCGGTTTGAGATAGTAAACAGCCCCTGGGTTGCCCGGCGGGTATACCCGAGAGAGCATTCAGAATCCCGGGCAGATTTCTCTGCAGACGGCGGGCATCAAGCTTGTCTCCTGTACCATTTCCGGTTTGACTGTCTGTAAATCAGTAAAGAGACATTCCCGTGTGTTGTGCTCCGTAAGGGTACTCCCCGATTTTCCCGGGCTGATGATATTGTTTTGTGGCCTGCGAACCCGCATCACCTAATCGGTATACACCGTGATAGTCGACGTGGCCCCACAACCGCGGCCCCCGATTCTCTGAACCGTATGATCGCGCTTCCTTATCCGTAACAGGAGGCTGGGAGAGGGGAAATTTCTCCGGATAAAAACACCTGATCAGAGAGAAAACTGTAATTGTTGTGTTGGTTTCATTTATGCGGGAGTAAACAGCGACAGGATCAGAACCCGTTTCCGTAAATGATATGGGCCAAATTACCGTATTTGCGGGTACCTCATGTTCCAGAGAAGCAGCGTACGGTGACAAACCGTTTTTTATGGCGTATGGAGCTCATCCCCGCGGAAAGAATAAGTGCAGACACCGGCGGTTACGGCCATCATTACTGCATTATACCTTTTCACGGTATTTCCCCGTATTGTGGAGAGCTCCCTGTGTTATATAATGGCCTATTCAGCCGCCGGTGCGTAGATAGCCGTACTGCGCCGGTGGGTTTTATCCTGGGGATCCGTAACAATAATCTGAGCTGAATAGGCACTGCCCCCGACGCGGCGACCTGCCGTATTGGTTCCGTTCCAGTATGCCGCAAGCAGATAGCGTCCTCCGTCGCGGCGAAGCAGAGTGCCCCCCATAGCGTCATTTTCGTCATGTATGCTGCCCAGTTCCTGAACAACATTTCCCACGGCGTCAAGGATGGTAATGCGGCAGTCCATTTTGCGGGCCTCTTCCCGGGTAATAAGAGTGCGCGGGTCGATAAAAAAGAGGCCACCTTCATCAAAGGCCCGGGTTTCATCAAGGGCAGTTTCATCGATTATTTCCTGCAGCTGGGGGCTGTGATCCTCTCCCACCCAGGTATAGAGTATTTCCAGATCAACGGGAAGAGGAAAGACCCGCAGAAAGGCAAAGGGATTATTTGTGCCGTCCTGTAAAACGCCCTCCCTTGAATATACGTCTTCTGCGGGATCAATTTTGATGCTGTCCGCTAGATTTTTTGGGAGATAGCTCTGGTTTTTGTTGATGAATTCCGTGGAAATAAAGGATACCCGGCTGCGGCTGTAATCGGACTGGGAATCGTCAATACGCACACCGTAGGCTGCATCATTCTGATCTTTGAGGATGAAGGGCTGCGTTGATTCAATACTCTCTACTGTGGTATTAAAAAATATGTGTATTGTATCATCATCGCGAAGGGAGTTTTCAAAATCAACTATTTTCCCCGGATAAAAATGGGCACTGTCTATGCGCGGACCTTCCACATAGGGGTAGGTGATTTCAAGAATATCACTGTCAAGCCAATTTTCAGGATCCTGTGAAATTGCCACGGCTTTCAGCACAACATCCCCGCCTGGATTGTCGGGGAAATCGATGGATCCCGTATAGGCTGTACCGTCTGTAACGGGGGAGCTTTCATCCAGGGTATAGCGGATTTCATAGAGGTCTTCATCATCCGGATAGGATACAGAAAGCTCTATGGTTTCCACGGTCTGGGTGTTGCCCTGGGCGGGGTTTGCCCGGGGAGTGGCTATCTTCTTTTTTTCCTGAGCTTCATATACCACGGTACGTATGTCGCTGTCTGTCCAATATTCAGTATTTGAGGCAAAGGCCTGGGCCTTGAGGGTGACGGGGCCCTGATCCTGGGGTAATGCTATGGGGCCTGAGTATTCCGCGCTTGACGGAGTGGGATCCGTGCCGTCAAGGGTATAGCGGAGGGTAAAAAGATCGGTGTTTTTTGGGTATTCAACACTGAGCGTAACCGGAGGAATATCTGAGACATTCCCCCCGGCAGGATCGGCCTCAGGGGTGGCTATTTTATTTTTATCAATACCCTTTGAAGCCCAGTATACTGAATTGTAGATAATTTGGGCCGCCGCATCCTCATCGCGCAGATATTGTGGCTGGAAACAGAGAACGGCCAGTCGGTTATTTTCAAACTGAAGTCCCGCCAAAACGGTATAAAAATAGGAATACCCCGTTGCTCCCTGATCGTAGGTGCCTCGGTCCCCCAAGGGCGCAAGGGTATCAAAGGGCGTGCTGCCCACAATATTTTTCATGGTGGTGCCGCCTCCAAAGTCACGATATTCAAAGCGGTTGTCCGACGTACCCTTTTGCTGGTATCCGGAAAAAAAATAATCGTCCACATCGTCGGGATTGATGCTCCAGATATCAGCATCAAGCTGGCCCCGTCCCCCAAAGGCATAGTCATTAAAATGAAGGGTATCATCATCAAGGCTCCACAAAAGCCTGTCTTCCTGCACCGTGGTAATCCATGCATCAACGTCCCAGCCCGTGGCTCCGTTCATTGCGGGGTAAATATTGCTGTCATACTGTACGGGAATGCCTGTTTCCTCCGGCCCGGTGAGTGGAAATGTGTATTGACCGTCATAGGCGGCGTCATCGCCGATTGAAACGATTCCCACGCCGTTTTCGGAGGCGTCCTCAAGAATATGATAGGGTTCACGGGGGATAGGATAGGGTTGGTTTTGATACCAGAGCCACCCGGCGCCGATATAAATAATGGTATGGGGAGCCACACCGTCGAAATCTTCAACAATGCTTTCAAAGGTAACCTCATCCCAGTCTTCCATCTGACCATGGTACAGGCGTATATTCTCCGAGGAAAGGTGGTACAGTGCTTCCCGGGTAAAATCCTTTGTTGATTCGCCGATATCCCCCACTCCTGAAAGCCAGCCGCCGGGCATTTCCGAGGATCCCGTGCCATCGTTCCATATAATGGCCACGCGCACTTCGTCATTCCATCCTTCAGGGGTAAGCCGCTTTTGTACTGTTACGCCGAAAACGGTTGTGAGAAAAGCGGTTAGGCATATTGCAAGGGCAATAGTTTTTATTTTCATATCTCATCCTTATTGTTACCTGGGTATACTGATAAAGATACTACATCAAAACGGTAAATGCAGAAAAAAAACAGTGAAAGCCCGGATTAACCGGCGGATATATCGGTTGAGCCCGATGAAGGGGGCGAAAACCCGTCCGATGCTGCATCTGAGATGCCGAGCCAGTTGTGTGCGGTGTGCTTTTTGTTGAAGACACAGGCGTGATACCCCTGATTTTTTTGTCGCAGCAGTGTAAGGAGTACTGAGGCGTTGAGTTCATCCTCGGGATGTGAGATGTGGGCATGGCGGATTTGGAGGCTTCTTTTTCGTTTCTGAAGGAGCCTGTTCAGCTTGTAGAGCTCCTTTGTTGTTAAGGTTGTTTTCTGAAAGCTGAAATCGGAAATACAGAAGATATGGGTTTGATCGGTATCTGTTTTCCGGAGAATATTTTTCAGGGCAGTTTTAATGTCATGATAACCGGCATTTTTCCTTGTATGCAGCTCAACACGACCCTGCCTGGAGTCAATAATACAATTGATCATATTACCTGTACCCTCAAAGTAACCACCTGAGTATAATCTACAACGTCTACACAGCTTTTGCTGAAAAAATCAGGAAAAGATCCATTTTACTGCCAAAAAGGCGGCAATAACTCCCGTAAGATCAGCAAGAAGGGCTGCGGGGAGAGCGTGCCGGGTTCTTTTGATCCCCACTGCCCCGAAATAGACTGCAAGGACATAAAAGGTTGTTTCCGTTGAGCCCTGCATTGAAGAGACAAGGTCTGCGAGAAAGGAATTGGGATTGTTGCTTATAATTTCCGCCATCATGGCAAAGGAGCCGTTGCCGGAAAGGGGACGCATAAAGGCGAGGGATAGTGCTTCAATGGGCATTCCAATAGCCTGTGTCAGGGGGTTGAGCGTTTGTGAGAGCAATTCCAGGGTGCCGCTGGCCCGTACCATGCCGATAGCTACAATAATTGCAACCATAAAGGGGATAATGCGTATGGCGGTTTGAAATCCTTCCCGGGCTCCGTCCGTAAGAGTCTCATAGACTTTTACGCCGCGAAAATAGCCAAAGCTGATAAGAAAGACGATGAGTGCCGGTATAAGGAATGTGCTCAGGGAAAAAAAGATCTCACGGGAAAAAAGAAGGGACAGGTCTCCTTCAAGGGCATGCTGGAACGCTTGGGAGGTAACAAAACGGTATAATACTGCCACAGGTATGGATATCAGCAGGGCGGTGACAAACCATCGTCCCATTCCGCGCGGAGCACCGGCCTCCGGGGGGGCTTCAGAGGAAGCATCTGCAGGAGTATTTTCTTCAGCAGCCTGTCGGATCTCTTCCGGAGTGTATACAGGGGATGGATTTTTTTTCTCCATAAATTTGCAGGCACATACCGCCATAATTGTGGAGCAGGTTGTGGCAAAGAGTGATGGCAGGAGGATTGCTGCGGGAGCATCACTGCCCGCGCTGGCCCGAACGGTGATGACTCCCAGGGGAAGCAGGGTGACGCTTGATGTATTAATGGCAAGAAACAGGGCCATTGAATTTGTTGCTTCACCTTTACGGGGATTAAGCTTGTCCAGCTCCTGCATCGCCTTGATGCCCATGGGGGTAGCCGCATTTCCCAGACCGAGCATATTGGCCGACATATTGAGGATAATAGCTGACATTGCGGGGTGTTCCGAGGGAATTTCGGGAAAAAGGCGGGACATGACCGGCCGTACGGCCCGGGAAATAATCTTCATCAGCCCGCCGGCTTCGGCAATCTTCATCAGCCCCAGCCACAGGGCCATGGGGCCGATAAGTCCCAGGGCAAGGGTGACCGCATCCTTGGCGGAATCAAAGAGTGCCTCATTCATGGCTTCAATAGTGCCCGTGAAGGTGGCCACGGACACAGAAATAAGTATCATGGAGAGCCATATGATATTAATGGGGGAGCTTTTTTCCTGTTTCATTGCTCAGCGACTCCATTTTCCGATGAAGAGGTATCCATGGTACCCCTGTCCAATGCCTTCTTTATACGTTTTTGGCGGGCTTTCTGCCGAGCTTCATACCCTGCCCGGCGTTTTTGTAAAAATACACTCTGACTGCGCTGGAGGTAATTCAGAAGTTCGATATTCTGGTGGGCGTGTTCTGCCAGGGTCATGTCTTCGCCGTAGTGGGTATGGAAAATGCGATTCAGTTCTTCGGTGTTGACCGTATATTGAGATTCCGGTTTTTTGGAATTTGATGTACTGCCGCTGTCCCGGAAGGATTTTTCCTCGCTTTCCGATAATGTGTTGCAGGCTGTGAAGGAAAAGAGTATAATACATACAGAGATATGTGCAAAAACCGTTCCCATTCAATCCTCCAGACAAGGGATGCTCCATGGGAAAATATAGGTTTTTTAAGGAGTTTGAGATGAAATATTATCATTTTGGTTTAATTTGTGTTGTTTTTTCCTGTACTGTTGCGGCAATGTCTGCGGATTCACTCTTTGAAAATCTTCATCGGGGTGTAAATTTTGGTAATGCCCTGGAGGCACCCGATTTTGAGGGCCAGTGGGGATATGAGATTGAGGATCATCATTTTGATTCCATTGCCCGGGCGGGGTTTTCCTCTGTGCGGGTTCCCGTTCGGTGGGATACTCGCTTTGTTCGGGATGGGGACAGCCTTGCCGTGGAGGAGGAGTTTTTCTCCCGGGTTGATTATGTGGTGGATAATCTTATAGAACACGGCCTGTATCCGGTTTTAAATGTTCATCATTATGAAGATCTTTTTGAGGATCCCCGGGCGAATGAAGAGGATTTCTTTGACCTGTGGTCTCTCATTGCCCAACGATACAGTCATGTGAGTGACAGCCTTGTTCTGGAAATTCTCAATGAGCCCCATGGAAATCTGACGCCGGAGATATGGAATGAATATATCGGCCGTGCGGTTGATACCATTCGAAAATACAATCCTGACACGTATATTATGATCGGCACGGCGGAATTCGGTGGTTTGAGCGGGCTGGAAAAACTGGAACTTCCTGATGACGACAAACTGGTGGTGTCTGTTCATTATTATGAGCCCTTTCAGTTTACCCACCAGGGAGCTGAATGGGTGGAGGGTGTGGATACCGATGCATGGATCGGGACAACCTGGGAGGGGCTGCATCCGGAAAAATCCACCGTGGAAAATCACGTACTGCAGCTGGTGCGGTTTCGCAGGGAGAAAAATGTTCCCGTTCATGTGGGAGAGTTTGGGGCGTACAGCAAAGCTGAGATGAAATATCGGGCTCTGTGGACCCAATATCTGGGACGGTTACTGGAAAAGCATCATATCCCCTGGGCCTATTGGGAATTTGGTTCCGGATTTGGCGTGTATGACCCTGAGACGGATCACTGGCGGGACCCATTGTATGATGCGCTGTTATCAAATGATACCACCATACTTGAAAAGGATGAAGGCAACTACGGAGAAAATATTCTTAAAAACGGAGATTTCTCTGAGGGTACAGCTTCGTGGACTTTTGGCGTATGGAATGCCGATACGGGAAAGGCAGATCTTACGACCACGGATTCCTCAGCGGTGATTACTGTTGAAGAGGCAACCCCCGAACCCTGGGAGATACAGCTTATTCAAACTGATCTCGCTTTGCAGGCAGACACCACCTATGTGGTATCCTTTACCGCCGCAAGCATGACAGAAAACAGTATTGATGTTTCCATTTTGGAGGAGGATACCTTTGATGGATTTGGGTCAGCCTCAATGGACCTCATACCAACGCCCCAGACCTTTTATCTTGTATTCTCTGTCCCTGAAGACCGCGGTCCTTTTCGGCTCGTCTTCAGCTTGGGCGATGCTGCGGGGGAAATCGAACTTTCGCAGGTACAAGTCCGCCCCTTTCTCAGGGAGGTATCAGGTGTACACCAATCGCAGAGGCAGGACAGGAATCTTATACTGGAGGGACGAACTCTTCGTTTTGATGATGTGTCGCGTGGTGACCGCATCGATATCTATACTCCCCGGGGAACACGTATTGCTGAAGTAACTCCGGTACACACAACGGGAAAAGGGATATATACCTTTCCCCGCACCCTTGCACCGGGGATGTATGTGGTTACATACGGAAATAGAAGGCGCCTGCTCCGCCTTACTCAGTAAGCCTGTCTTGAATCAGCCTTTTTGCTTCCTGCAGGGCCTCAGCTATACCTGCAGGATTTTTTCCCCCCGCCTGTGCCCGCAGCGGACTTCCGCCGCCACCGCCTTTTACAAGAGGCGCTGCGGTTTTTACAATCTCCCCGCAGCCAAGTATGTCAGCAGCCTTTTTTCCCGCAGTGGCGGCAAGCATCGCCTTGCCCTGCACTTCGGCACCCATTACGATAAGCGTATGACTGAGTTTTTTCTGTTTAATACTGTCACTGATGCCGTTTACCGCAGCGGAAAAACTCTCCTTATCCAGGGATCCCAGATCGGCCACTTCCCAGGCAATTCCCCTGTGAAGATTGTTTTCTGCCCGGGCAAGGATTTCATGACTGGTCTTTTCTGCCGATTGGGCGGTGAATTCCCGCAACTCCTTTTCAAGTTTTTTAATGGTGTTGAGTAGCTCTCCGGTTTTTTCCGGTACGTTCTTTTTTGGAATTTTGAGGGTTGCTGCTGTGGTTGAAAGAAGTCTCCTGCTGTTTTGATAATAGTCCAGGGCCGCTTTCCCCGTTACCGCTTCAATACGCCGGACACCGGCAGATACGGAGCTTTCGGCAATGATTGCAAAGGGGCCGATTTTCCCTGAACGATCGATATGGGTTCCGCCGCACAATTCCTTTGAAAAATCACCCATGGAGACCACGCGCACCCGATCACCGTATTTTTCGCCAAAGAGTGCCCGGGCACCTTCCTTTTTTGCCTCATCAATAGACTTTTCCTCAGCTTCCACAGAAATATCATCCATGATCCGGGCGGTTACTTCCTGTTCCACCCGTTCTGTTTCTTCGGCACTCAGTCCGGAAAAATGGGTAAAGTCGAAGCGAAGGGAGTCTGCATCCACCCGTGAGCCTGCCTGATCGATATGATCTCCCAGTACCCGTGTCAGGGCAGCCTGCAGAAGGTGGGTTGCACTGTGGTTTTTGCGAATGGCCGCCCGGCGGTGGGTATCTATTTCCGCTTTCATGGGCCGGGTGAAGCTATCCTCCGTGACAGGGGTGTCGCCCTTTATTTCATGAATAATCATATCGTTCCACATCAGGGTATCCGTCACGGAAAGAGTGATATCGCCGGCGACCAGGATCCCCCGGTCTCCGCATTGCCCCCCCATTTCCGCATAAAAGGGTGTTTTGTCGAATACTGCAAGGGCAGTGGTGTCATCCACAATTTTATAGCGTTTTACCCGTACTGTTTCCTCAGAGGATTCATGCCCCGTGAAGATGGTGCCGCTTTCATCGGAAAGAATTTTCCAGCCGTCGGGAGACAACCCCCGGTCGTCTCCGCCGGCACGGATATCCCGGTCGTGTTCCTTCTGTTTCTGCATCTCTGCAACAAAACCGTCCTCATCCACCGAAAGGCCGTGCTCACGGGCTATGAGACGGGTCAGATCGGCAGGGAAGCCGTAGGTGCCGTAGAGCAGAAAAACATCGGCGCCGGAAATGGTTGTTTTTTTCTGGTTTTTATATGATTTCACCATGTCTTCAAAACGGCTCAGCCCCGTTTCAAGGGTCTTGTCAAAACGCAGTTCCTCTCCCTTGATAACCGAGGTCACATAGTCTGTCCGTTCGCCCACTTCGGGAAAGGCATCCTTCATCATATCAGCCAGGAGGGGAACCAGTTTATACATAAAGGGGCCGGTAAACCCCAGCTTTCTTCCATAGCGGTATGCCCGGCGAAGTATGCGGCGTATCACATACCCCTGACCGTCGTTTGACGGGCTTACTCCGTCGGTGATGGAAAAGACAAGGGCCCGTATATGGTCGGCGATAACCCGGAAGGGTATACCCGATTCCCCAAAGGCATATTCTTTTCCCGAAAGCCCTTCAAGCTCCCTGATAAGGGGCATAAACAGATCTGTTTCGTAATTGGACTGTACTCCCTGAATAATACGGACAATACGTTCAAACCCCATGCCCGTATCGATGTGTTTTTGTGTCAGCTCCGTCAGAGAGCCGTCTTTCTGGCGGTTATACTGCATAAACACCAGATTCCATATTTCCACATAACGTCCGCAGCCGTCGCCATTGACTCCACAGGTATGGCCCGGGGTATTTTCGTTAATACACGTACCGGGGCCCGTATCAAAATGAATCTCCGAACAGGGCCCGCAGGGGCCGGTTTCCCCCATTTCCCAGAAATTATCATCGGCGCCGAAACGGCCGATATGAGCAGGGTCAATATCGGTGTGCTCTTTCCAGAGAGAAAAGGCTTCTTCGTCATCGGTAAAAACCGTTGCGTAGATTTTGTCTTTGGGTAGCTTCCATACGCCGGTAATCATTTCCCAGGCCCAGAGAATTGCTTCTTTTTTGTAATAATCTCCAAAGGACCAGTTGCCCAGCATCTCAAAAAATGTATGGTGGTGATGATCCACCCCCACTTCTTCCAGGTCGTTGTGCTTTCCCGACACACGCATGCATTTTTGCGTATTGACGGCGCGTTGGAGGTTTTTGGGGTTGTCACCGAGAAATATCGATTTAAACTGATTCATCCCCGCATTGGTAAAAAGCAGGGTGGGATCGTCCTGAGGGGCAACTGGAGAGCTTTTTACGAAGGTATGCTTCTTCTCTTTAAAGAAGTTGATGTAGCTGTCACGGATATGATTTGCTTTCATGGATTACGCCCTTATTCCTGTTTTGTTTTTTATAAAATACTTTTCGCAAAGAGGGGTGTCATAGTTCATTAAAAAATAAAAGAAACGGGAGTTTTGACACAGGGGGGGCGCCTGGCATATTTTAGGTGTCAGCAATACTATTTATGAAGGAGTTGGTTATGAATGCCCTGATATTTTCCGTAAGTATGTTCTTTTTTCTTTTTATTTCCTGCGGGCCTTCTGCAGATTATTCAACTCCCGCAGCGGCCTATGAAACCTATGCAGCGTATTTGGAACGGGAAAATTACCGCGGGGTGTATGAATCCCTTTCGCAGGAGGAACAATCGGCGGTGTCCCAAAATCTTGAGGAAACTGTATCCGGGGTTGCCGCCCTTCTTTCATCCGGTGATGAACCGGATCCCCAAGCACAGGAGTTTATCGATATGGTGCAGGGAAAAAAGAATGTCCGCGCCCTTGCTGAAAAAGAAGGCAGGGATTTATACGCCGCCTTTATGCGTACAATTGATGATGAGACCCGGTCGTCAATGATTGTTTCCGGGAGTGTGACCGATGAAAAAATACGGGAGGAAAAAGCACAGGTTATTGTGAATAAACGCTTTATGGTGACCCTTGTACGTGAAGGTGATACCTGGAAGATTTCGGATACTCCGCAGTCACTCACGTCTCTTGTTGCGCAGGCTGAAATGATGCTGAATGCCATGGGGAACACGCAGGTGACTTTCTTTGATCAGCATGGAACGTACGGCAGTCTGGAGGATCTCTTTGACACATCCATGGTGGAGATGCTGAATACTGCAGAGTTTTTTGAATATGAGGTAGCCCCGGATGACAGCGAATTTACCGCACGGGCAACCTGGATCGGTGCCGGCCGTCTTCAGGGAGAGTCTCTCATTATTTCCGGAGATGATACCCCCGCTCTGACACGAGGTTTTGGAGAGGACTCAGATAATCTGGCAGCCCTTGTTCCGGACTGGACGGAATAGACCTCTTCTGTACTTCGGGAGGAGTTTTTTTACACTGTGAATGCAGAATGCGGCGGTGCATGAGCACTGCCGCGGTATAACGGAGCGAAGAAACTTCTGATACCCATGGCGTTTGCATGCATACTCTTCACAGACAGCCCCTACATTTTCCACAGGAATATGCACCACGAGTGCCTGCTTGCAGTAAGTACTGTCTGCAAAGGGATTATACTTTGGAGGGGGCATATTCTTTTATATATACGTGGCATGTGCCCAGGGCACAGTAACCACACTTTGAAGAAATTACAATTTGAAAAAATAAAAACCACAGACTTTTGAAAACGCAGTATATTACATACATCGGGCATATTCAGCATCCTGGCACTTCACATCCCGGCGCACAGAAAAATACACTTTCAGAGAAGAGGAGTAGGTCTATGGTCTATGTGCGGAACAACGACTGCAACGTATTTGGTAAGTCACATATCTCATCCCGGAGTCCCCGTCATGTGCCTATACTGCGGGATCTCTGTGTTTCTCTCTTTTATCCCTATACACTGGGACTAGTTTTTTCATATTATCTCCTGCCTCTCCGGCAGGAAAAGAGGAGGGGATATACCTCAGGTATTGGTATTCCACGTCATATTCCGTTTCAGATACTGTACCAGTACAGGTTGTCAGGGGTGGGATATTTCCGGGATAAAAACTGTTACTGTGGATAGTAAGGGAGAATAGCGTGTCCGCTTTTTTTACAGAAAAGATGGTGCTGTATGGGAATCCATTCTGTACGGCATAGACAACACGGAGTACGGCCTGGAGGCCAGCATGTACGGCTTGTAAGCCAGCATCCACGGCCCAAAAGTCAGTATGTACGGCCCAAAAGTCAGTATGTACGGCCCAAAAGTCAGTATGTACGGCCCAAAAGTCAGCATGTACGGCCCGGAAGTCAGCATGTACGGCCCAAAAGTCAGTATGTACGGT
>JBNJEI010000001.1:0-106215 GCA_051745755.1 Fibrobacterota bacterium | reverse complement strand
GATACCGCTGCACTGCTCCGTTTTCATATTCCACCCGGGCAATTACCGAATACGAACCGGCGGAAACACGCATTCCCTGACGGGTGCGCAGATCCCAGGAAAACCGGCCCGCTTCCATGGTCTGTTTTGTCTTCGTGGATGTTATCGCAAATGATCCACCGCTGATGTCTTGATTGAAAAATGTTGTATTATGCAATATTCCAGCAAACATCCAGCTCATATCCGTCACATTTCCCACAGCCCACTGGGAAATATTTCCATTAAAATCGCTCTCATACATAAAACAAGAAATCCATTTTTGTTACGGCACACATATTGATATGATTAAGATCCGCCGTATGTCCGAGGCGATCAATTTTTGCAGAGAGAATACTGTCGATTGTTGCATCAGTTACGACAATCTCATCTTCTGCACAAACCGATACTGTTTCAAAAAACAGCACCATAGTCATTATTTTAAAAAAACTGCGTCTGTTGCATAACTTCATATTATCTCCCTCTGAAATGATTCTCCCGCAAGGTATAAGTATAGCTCCTGTTGGAATTATTTCCAGATTTTATTTTCTGTGCATAAAAATGCACCGGTTGTCATCAACTGCGGGGACATGTCCCTGCGGTTGGAGCGGGAAGGATACAACCAGCTTCCCCTTTGCGCACCTGATTTGTATATTACATATGATGGAAGAGTTTCTCATAGCAGAAAAAAATGGGACGAATTCTGTACCACTTCTCTTACACAGAAGGATCACTTGGAAAAAACAGTGGCGGTTCCGTTTCTTGATTTGTAGACGCCCTGTTTGAAGCTTCTGTGGACTCGGTTTTTGTTGGTATGTCCGTCATCGGGGGAATAATCAGTGTGAGTATATGCTGGTAAAGGATGCACTCATGTATCAGATACTCAAGCAGGATGAGTGGAAAAAAGCATCGGGAAAAAAAGGTGTGAATTGGGCCGTAGATCCCGGTGAGGGGAGGGCGAAATTTTCTCTCAAAGGAAATATCATCCTTTGCGTGGGTAATCCCATAGGCATCATACTGATTCCCGGCTTGATACCGGGTCCCATTATCGCACTTTTATGAGCTGTATTATTAAGCTTGGTTTGATATGTGCCGATTCCCCACAACTGCATTGTAACACCGGCACAAAAACATCACTCCTGTTGCGCAGATTCAATCCCCTTAACCACCATCTGCAGATGGGTTCGCCCATTAAACGTATTTTCATTGAGTGTATAGGCCAGGCTGTTTTGATATGCACTCTGCACTTCGTGAATCCGCGGACCGAATCCAAAGGCGATGGCCTCGATGTATTGGCGGCTTTGGGATACACTCATTTTGAGATGTTCTCCCTTTTTTCCCACACGTTTAAGTTTTTCCACGGTTACATTTCTGCTGTATAATACGGGGCGCATATTTCCCGGGCCAAAGGGCTGCATCCGGGAGAGGGTCTTAAAAAATTTGGGTGTCAGCTGAGGAATGGCAATGGGGGCATCGGCATATATTCTGGGTGTCAGATTCTCCCGGGTCAGTTGCTTTGCCACGGCGGCATTAAAGCGAATACGAAAGGCGGGAATATTTTCCTCCCGCAGGGAGGCACCGGCCGCCATGGCATGTCCACCGTATTGGAGGAGTATATCTTCGCATTCCTTAAGGGCCTGCATCAGATCACAGCCGTCGATGGATCGTCCGGAACCGCGGGCAGTTCCTTCGCTGTCAATGGAAAAGATAAAGGCGGGGCGGCAGTATTTTTCCACGGTTTTTGACGCGGCAATCCCCACCACACCGCGGTGCCAGTCAGGGTGGCCGGCTATAACCGCATATTCCTCGGAAAGGTTTGTCAGGTCCGATATTTTTGCCGTAATATCTTCTTCAACCTTGATATTGTAGGTTTTTCTTTCAATATTCTTTTTGATCAATTCCTGGGCAAAAAGGCGGCATTCCCCTTCGTCTTGTGAAAGCAGAAGGCGTACTCCGCGGCTGGGGTCACCCAAACGTCCGGCGGCATTGATTGCAGGGGCAATATTAAACACTATATCTGCAGTGGTGATAACCGGCTTTGTCAGTTTTTTTAATTCCATCAAAATCTTCAGTCCCAGACACTGGGTCTGCGCCATCTGTTTATATCCGAAAAAAGTGATAATCCGATTTTCACCGGCAAAGGGGACAATGTCCGCGGCAGTTCCCAGGGCGACCAGATCCAGTTCATCCTGCCAGAATTCTTTGGGAAATCCACCCCGCATGCACAGGGCCTGAGCAAGCTTCAGGGCGACTCCGGCACCGCAGAGGTTTTTTTCCGGATATGATTCCCTGTGTGATTTTGGATCGATAATACTGGTACGGGGTTCCTCCTCCTGAGGTTCGTGGTGATCGGTGATGCAGATATCCAGCCCCAGGCTTTTGGCATACTCCACCTCTTCCACGGCAGTGATTCCCGTATCCACGGTGATAATAAGGGATGCCCCTTTTTCCCTGACTGTTTGTATGCCCTCCTTTGAAAGGCCGTATCCTTCGGTGAGACGGTTGGGGACATAATACGTGCAGGAAATGCCGATTTTTTTAAGAAACCGCATCATAAATGCCGTGGAGGTAATACCATCAACATCGTAGTCACCGTAAATGCATACAATCTCTTTATTTTCACGGGCCGCAAGAATTCGCTCTACCAATTCCTCCATATGACAAAAGGTGAAGGGGTCGATGAAATCCGTGAGAGAGGGGTTGAAAAAACGCTTGCTTTCATCAAAGGTGGTCAGCCCCCGGCCGGCGATAATACGCGCCAGGGTTTCGCTGATGCCCAATTGTTCCATAAGGGCGGAAACCTGATCTTCCCGCGAAGGTCTGAGGGAGATGATTTCCCGGGGTCTGATATATTCAGTCATGAGTATCCTGTTTTATTTGGTGTTATTTCAGTTTGTATTCCCCTAAAATACTCTGAGCCCACCGGTACAGGTGTGTATCGCCGGGATTTTGAAAAAAAAGGCATCCCTGAATAGATATTTTATTCTGTATGATATAATGTATTTTCCTACCCAGCACAGACAATGGTGATGAAACCGGATACAAAGGACAGGAAAAATGGCAGTGATGGATTCGATTATTGAGAAGGCGCGGGGCAGCAGAAAACGGCTGGTTTTTCCCGAAGGACAGGACCCCCGGGTTGTAACAGCAGCGCAAAAGGTGGTTCATGAGGACCTTGCAGCGGTAACGGTTCTTGGTTCAGAGGAGGAAATAAAGGAGTCGTGCCGAAAAGCACAGATTTCACGCCCCGCCTTTGATATTCTTGATCACAGCCACTCGGACCGGCGGGAGGAGTATGCCGCTGCCTATGCGAAGCTGCGCAGGAAAAAAGATGCCGGAAAAGACCCGGATACGTGTAAGGAAAATTACAAAACCCTGATGGGTGTTTCCCTGTATTATGCAAATATGATGACCCGACAAAATGATGCCGACGGACTTGTGGCCGGCAGTATTGCTTCCACGCAGGATATGCTGCGGGCGGCTTTTAAGGTGGTGGGGACCGCACCGGGCATTGAAACAGCAAGCAGCTGCTTTCTTATGGATCTTAAAGAGCCGTCACCGGCGGGGTATTCATCCCTGCTGTTTGCCGACTGCGGTGTAAATCCCGACCCCGATGCGGATGCCTTACGGGATATTGCCCTGGCAACGGCCAAAACCTATACATCTCTCCTGGGTGAGCGACCCAAAATTGCATTTCTCAGTTTTTCCACAAAGGGCAGTGCTTCCCACAGGATTCTGGATAAAATGATAGATGCAGCAGAAAAAACCCGGGCCACGGTATATGAGAAGGGGCTTCCTGTGGATGTGGATGGCGAATTGCAGGCAGATGCAGCGCTGGTACCCGCGGTTGCTCAAAAAAAATGCTGTTCCAGCGTTTTGGAAGGGCAGGCTAATATTCTGATTTTCCCCGATCTCAATGCAGGAAATATTTCCTATAAGCTCACCCAGCGTCTTGCAGGAGCGGATGCCTACGGTCCCATTCTCCAGGGCCTGGCGCAGCCGGTCAACGACCTTTCACGGGGATGTTCCGCCGATGATATTTTCGGTGTGGCCGCTATTACGGTATGTCAGGCCCTGCATTCCTCGTAATACATCATTTTGAGGAAATATTGTAGACATATTTGTCAAAGGCAGCCTGAGTACCGAGTATGCGAATGTCCTTTTCCAGGTCTGCCTTCTGAATAGCAGCCTCCATGGATTCGGAAGGGGCGAATAAGACTAGTGATCGTCCTTTCCGGGATAAATCCTGAACAATTTTACGCAAAACCTTTGCGGCGTTGGCGTCAGCCTTATAGATGTCGGCGAGTTTCAGCACAATTCTCTGGGTTGAGGAATCCTCCGTTACCTGATAGATATTGTTTTCTATCTGCGGGATAAACTCCGTGGTAAAAAAACCGGAAAAGTCGAGGGTGACATGTGTGTGTTTTTTCCGGATATGGGAGTCAAGATAGGGTTCAAGGGTAAATGTTTGGGCTGAGGCTCCCGATGTACTCCCCAAAGATGCACCTTCAGCTTCTTTTATTTTCCGCAGAATGGATTTAACCGATTTCAGGGGCATCTTTGTTGTTGCTGCAATCTGTTGGGGTGGGATATTTTTCTGGTGTAGTTTGTAAATTCGGTGAAATATATTCATTGTCCATCCTTTTTTTACTGTATCCCATACTTTCTTTTCCGCTGCGGGTAAAGCAAACCGTAATCTGTATAAAATATATTATTTCAGGAACAATTCAGGAAAGTTCCCCCTTATGATTTAAAATGATGTGATTGCGGGAAGGGAAATAAATTATTTCACTGTCTTTTCTTTCTTACTGAATTATATTTATGCTACTACCATATATTGCAATTTGAGGTGTTATGAAACTACCCGTACGAGTTCTGTTTCTCTGTGTCTTAGCGGGGATCACCGCAGGGGCAAACCCCGTAATCAACTATACGTCGGTACGCCGAATACAGGATGCTGTGCATCATGAGTCCCACGGCATTGTAACGGCTTCCTCCGGCGGTCTTGCTGCATATAACGACGGTTCGTATACCCTCCATGAGGGGCCTGAATGGAAGGATCCGCAGCTCACCTGTGTCGCCCGGGATTCTTCAGGAAAAATATGGGCGGGCAGCCGCGGCGGGATACTCTACAGCATTGAAGATGACCTGACTGATCCTGAACAATACAATGAGCTGACCCGTTCAGGCGCCCCCCGTATCATCAGTCTGGCTTTTTACGATTCATATATTCTTGTTGCACATGCACAGGGAATATCCCTTTTTGACAGGGAAAAAAACGTGTTTATTGCCACGGTGGATAATTTTGGCTCCGATGATGAGGGAAACACCATTGAAGGCAGTGTTCAGCAGGTGTTTATCCGTAATAACGTTCTCTTTGCCCTTGTGGGGAATCGCCTGGTGTATTTTGAAAATCCCGCTCAGAGAATTGCCACGCTTGCCTTTTCCGATCAGACCCAATGGCAATATCTGCCTTTGGATGACGGAACGGATGAAAATTCCCGGCTCTTTTTCAGTCATGTGGATCATCTTTTCCCCCTTACAACACCGGCCACAGCACAGGGGGATTATTTTTATTCCGTGGAGGAAACCGATCTGTATAAAATGGTTACCCGCACGGATACCGTTGACACCCTGGATATCTCCGACATGGAGGAAGCTTCCAATAGTTCTCTTCGCCGCGCCGCAGATGGTATTGAGCCGGTGATCAGTCACGGAAAATACTATTATTCCGCTGTGGGTACCAAGTTGCTTAAAATGACCACCCGTGTTGATACCCTTGATACACTGGTCTTTGCGGGAAGAAATTTTGATACCCTTCGTTCCGTTTCCGCCCTGCGTGGCGATACTCTGATCCTGGGTACCCATCGGGGCTCTATTCTTGCCGTTGATGGCGCTTCCATGGAACTGTTATATACCGCCGGCATCCGGGGATTTCAAAATGATGATTATTTCCGTGCCTATCACGGCCGGGATGGCGCAACATGGTTTCTTCCCCGGCTCTTCAAATATCAGGATGAATGGAATAATCCGCGAAGTCCCAATGCAATTATCCGATACCGAAACGGCAGGTATAATTATTTTGGAAATGCAACGGAGCAATTTGGTATCCTGGGGCAGTCTGATACACTCCAGGCCATTGCAGAAGATACTGCAGGAGCGATTTTTGTCGGGAGCCCCAGCGACCATGTAAAACGCTATAAGAACGGAGAATGGAGCCGGTTGATTCTTGACAATTCTATTCCCGTGGAAGAAGCTCCGCGGGTGGTTTTGGATGACAACAGACATGGATGGATGAAGGTTGACGGCCTCACTGTGGATGCTCACAATAATGTGTGGGGAACCTATTGGCGAAATCCCAATATCAGTGAGCCGCTGCCCTACGCCTGGGTATATAATTACGATACCGAAAACTACCGCTATATCGGCTTGGACTATGACATGCCCCGGGAAATATCTGCCTACTATATTACATCGGGTGCGAATAATGCCGTGGCGGTCTTTTTTAATGATGATAACGGATCATATACTCTCTTTGACGGCTCAGCCGTTTTTGACGAATCTGTCGATTCTGATGATGATTTTACGTTGTTTGAGGGTGAGCTGAGGGCACGTGTGTACGGCGCTGTTTCTGCAGGAGACGCCCTTGTTGCCGCTACTGCAGACGGCTTGTCTGCCATTGTGCACCCTCCCGGAGGAACCCATCAGGTATACCGCCCTGAGGAGTCTGTGCCCGTTACCGCTCTGGCTACGGGGAAAACCACGGAAAAAAGAACCCATCGCCGTACGGATATCTGGGCGGGAGTTCCGGGGGAGGGAGTGCACCTATATATTTTGAAGGAATTTTTTGATGACAACAACCGCCTGGATTCCGTCGCCCTTGTTCCCGATGAAAGCTTTTCCCCCATTAATTCCCTGGACGGCCTGCGCGCCCTCAGCCCCCATGATATTACCTATGATGCCGAAAAAAACCGGTTGTGGGTTGTATCATCCAACGGGGTGAGCCGCGTTGAGGTATACCGCGAGACAGAACCTCTGGACGAGCACAGTTCCTCCACCATAGAAGTGTACCCCAATCCCTTCCGCAGCAGCAGACATGATGAGGTGGTGATTGCCGGAATCAGCCGGAATTCCTATGTAGATATATATAATGAATCGGGCCGGCTTGTAACACGTCTGACCCAGTATAATTCTTCCCTGGTGGACAAGACTGAAGCGGGAATATTTCAGTACCGCTGGCGTCCTCCCTCGGGAATAGCTCCCGGTGTATACCTCGTAATAGCAAAGGATGACAGAGATGACAAGGAGAATACGGCCATATCAAAACTGCTGATTTTGCCCCGATAAGTATATCCGTTGTTATACCGACACGAAACCGTCTCAACCTGCTTAGGCGGGCGGTGGATTCTGTTTTCTCCCAGCGCCGGCTGCCCGATGAGCTGATTATTGTTGATGACGCATCACAGGATGGTACTGAGGAATTTTGCCGCACTCTCAACTCCCGTGATTTTGCCATTATCCACCGGCACCATGACAGAGCCAAGGGGGGGGCTGTATCCCGCAATGAAGGCGTGCAATATGCTTCGGGGGAATATATCGCCTTCCTTGATGATGATGATTTCTGGCATACGGATAAGCTCTATGTACAGGAACGGGCCGCGCAGCGGTATCCCGGGGCGGGGCTGTTTTATACGGGGGTGCGGGTTATTGACGAAAACCAGCACCTTCGCCGGAAGGTTTTTCATTCTGCGCCGCCTTTCCAGCATTCTTTTATTTTCCTCTACAGTTTTCCCGGTATCACTTCAGCCCTGATGGTGAAAAAACGTATACTGCCTGTACCCTGTTTTGATCCCGCTCTGCCTGCGCTGCAGGAATATGATCTTTTTATCCGTTTACTGGAAAAGGGATATCGGGCCGTGGGAATTCGATCTTTTATGGTGTATTATCTTCATTCTGCATCCACGGCAGGGGTCTCAGCTTCGGCGCCGGGTTTTATTGCGGCGGCAAAAATGGTAGTATCAAAACAACGAAATCCCCTGAAAAAAATGCTGCAGACAGCAGGTTTGCTGCGCATCGGTGTGCAAAAATGTATTTTTTCGAAACGGTTTCGCCATGATATTGTATCAGAAACCCGAAAAAAAGATGCAGGCAGTACATGAAGATAACCTTTCTCGGCACCGGCACGTCTCACGGAGTCCCCACCATTGACTGCATGAGGGATGATTTTTCCCACTGCCCCAAGGGGGTGTGCCCGGATTCCTTTCATGATCAACGGCATCGCCGTCTTCGCTCCTCTCTCTATGTGGAGTATAATAAAACAGCGGTGCTTATCGATGCCACCCCCGATTTCAGAGAACAGATGCTGCGCGAAAAAATCGTGCAGATTGATGCCCTGCTTCTTACCCATAAGCATGCGGATCACCTCATGGGAATTCCCGATATACGTTCCTATACGGCAGGCCGAAAGACCGGACTCCCCCTCTATGGTTCGACGGAAACATGCCGGGCGGTGCAGGAAACCTTTCCCTATATATTTAATCCCCATACGTTTGTGGGCGGAGGTGTTCCGAATATTGCGGTTCAGAAAACAGAAGAGGATTCATTTACTGTGGGTAATATGCCCTTTGAAATGATACATGTACGGCACGGTTCATGTGCGGGATGTGTGGGATATCGCTTCGGTGATGTCGCCTATATTCCGGATATGAAGGAGTTTCTTCCCGGGGAAGAGAAAAAGCTTCACGGCGTACGTCTCCTGATTATTGACTGCCTGCGGACAGAAAAACCGCACAGCACTCACCTGATTCTTCCGGAGGCCATGGCGATTTCGCGCCGGGCGGGGGCACAGCAGACCCTCTTTACCCATATGTGTCATGGGATTCATTATAAAAAAGACAAACACTATCTTGATTCATCCATGGATTTTGCCTGGGATGGTTTACAACTGGAGTTATGATGGAAGAGTACAAAAAAGAATTTATTGAGTTTATGGTACGCTCCGGGGTTTTGACCTTTGGAGATTTCACCACCAAAAGCGGTCGGAAAACCCCGTATTTTATCAACACGGGAAAATACAGCACGGGTGAGCAGATTGCCCGTCTTGGAGAATTCTATGCCCGGGCGCTGCAGAAGGAATTCGGTCGGGAGGAGTGTGTGCTTTTCGGCCCGGCGTACAAGGGTATCCCCCTGGTGGTAACCGCCGCTTCTGCTTTGTATCGGCTGGGACAGTCCTGTTCCTTTTGTTTTAATCGAAAGGAAGTAAAGGATCACGGAGAAGGGGGATCTCTTGTGGGGCATGAGCTGCGCTCCCGGGACAGGGTTATTATTGTGGAGGACGTGACAACGGCGGGGACTTCCGTATACGAAACAGTACCGCAGCTGCGGGCTGCAGCAGATGTGAGCCTTGCGGGACTTATGGTATCTGTGGACCGCATGGAAAAAGGACAGAATGATATGTCCGCCTTTGAACAGCTTGAACGGGATTTTTCCCTGAAACCCCGCGCCATTGTTACTGTTCGCGAGATAATGAATTATCTCCATAACCGGGTTGTTGACGGGACGATATATGTTACCGATACGGTACGGGAAAAAATGGAAATCTATCTGGAATGCTACGGCGTCTGAGATGATACGTATGCAGAATATACCGCAAACAGGGAGGTATAATGGTTGTCTTTCGCTCTAACCAGGTGGGGTATTTGGCACAGGAATCCAAGAAGATATTTATTTTGGGGCAGGGTGGCGAGTTTCGCAGCGGTACGGGCTTTACCATCCGGAATTCATCGAAAGAATCGGTTTTTTCCGGGAAGGTTGAAGGCGTGTGTTCCTGTGCTGTGGGGGATTTCAAAATCTGCGGTGTCTGTGATTTCTCCCGGCTTTCTTCACAGGGTGAATATGTACTTGAGCTGGAAACAGGGGATTGTACGTCTTCCTTTGAGGTATTTGCCCAGGACACATACAGCCAGTGTCTGGAAGCCCTGCTCAGTTTTTATCATTCGCAGCGGTGTGGAGATGATACACCTTTGCACGGTGCCTGCCATCTTCGTGACGGTCTCCCCGGCATCGATCTTACCGGCGGGTGGCATGATGCAGGGGATTATATGAAATTTGTTATCACCACGGCTTTCACCTGTATTGAAATGCTGACCCCACTCTCTGTTCTCTCAAATACCCCTTCAGCGACGGTGAAATCCCTGCGCCGGGAAGCGCGGGTGGGGCTTTTGTGGCTTCTTAAAATGACTGCCCGGGCGCCCATGGATGAGCTTTTCTATCAGGTGGGGCACGAAAAAGATCATCGATTCTGGCGCCTTCCTGAGGAGGACGAACGGTCTCTTGTGGATCTCAGAACGGTATACCGGGGGTGGGGAAAGAATCTCAATGGTCTTGTTGTTGCGGTTTTTGCCATGGCTGCCCGGCTGTATGCCGAAGAGGACCTGGTCCTGGCAGAACACTGCCGTGAGCGGGCCTGCCTTTTGTGGGAAAAACATGATTCATTTCCGGATATTCGCAATACGACTCCCGCAGATTTTTATGAACGAAGTATTTCTGTTGATGCCACTGTCTATGCGGCAGTGCAATTGTATCAGCTGAATAAGAGGGGGGCGGAGAGAGCCTGTGTTGATAAGTTGTTGAAAGATGTTGATACCTGCGATATCTCCTGGCAGAATATCGGCTTTCTCTGTCTTGTCGGGGCCTATGAAGCGGGAATTGAAAAAGATTTCTGCCGGGCGCATATGGCGGAGCATATGGAGCGGATTGCCGCCCGGGCTGAAACGAACCCCTTTCTACGTTCGGCCCCCCTGGTGTGGGGCAGCTGTGCCCATATCGGTGCGGATGCACAAAAGATTCTTCTCTACGAACATGTTACAAATGACACTGCCTATCACTCCTATGCCCTGGATCAGATTAATTATCTTCTCGGTACAAATCCCTGGGGGGTCTCCTTTGTGGTCGGTGTGGGAGATGAGTATCCGCGCAATGCCCATTCCCAGCTGAATGATCTGGCCGGACTCAATACCGGTGCTGTAGTGGGTGGCCCGGCGGAGAAAAAGGACTGGGACCGAATTCTCAGGCTTCCCGATCATTTTTCAGACCCCTATGCGGCATACCAGGGTGATGAGGTCTATTATGACTGTGTAATTGATTATTACACCAATGAGGTTGCCCTTGATTATGCTGCACCTCTGCTGGTTTCCCTGGCCCTCCTTGGGCGGGAAGAGAACTGATATCCTTTTTTCAGCCTTCTGAGGTAGGGGGTTCAGTTCTGCCCTGATCCTGACTCCTCCATTGTCTGCTTCAGGCGGGAAAGATTATTTCGGGCTTCTTCATTGGAAGGGTCGATGGAAAGGGCGCGGCGGTAGTGGTGGCGGGCCTTTTTAAATTGTTTGTGCTGTTCCAGTATTATTCCTGTGTTGATATGCGCCCGGACATGGTCGGGGTCCAGCTGCAGTGTTTCGTAATAATAGGAGAGAGCACTGTCGGTTTCCTCCAGCTGATGGTATGATAATGCCATAAGAAATGTATAGCGGGGATTATTTGGAGCGGTGCGCAGAATGAGATCATAATAGTCCGGAATTTTTTCATAATTATGTTCTCTCTGCGCCTGTGAAATCAGCTCCCTGAGAATGGATATGTTCAGGGGATTGTAGGAGTGGGCCTGCTCCAGTAGCGCGGGGTGGCGTCGGCTGTAATAGTGCAGGAGGAGCATATTGGCCATAATCTCATTGAGATTAATGTCGCGCAGTTCAATAATGGAGCTGTATACCCCGTCCGGCAGGGGACCGGTAATTCTTTGCGGATCAGAAAGATAGGCGGAGATTGAGTCTACAAAGGGATTATTGACGGGGTTGGCGGCACTGAAGTATTCCAGCTCGGGACGAGCATCCCGCAGTGGTTCCGTGTGTTTTGTCATTTCCTCAAGTTGTTTCGGGCCGGAAAGAAAACCTGCAAAAAACACTTCCGCATGATTGAGATAGGCCTGATGCCCGCCGTAATAGGAATATGCCAGATCTTCTCTGACACGGCGGTTTGTTTGTGTAATGCGGTGGAATTGTTCCACGGTATTTTCAAAGAATCCATCCTTTCTTCCCACAAGAATAAATTCAGAATCATTATACCATAACACCGAATGGGGAAAAACGTCAAGAAATGTTTTTATACTTCTTTTATAGTATTCAAAATTCAGCGAAGCGAGTGGTATAAACTGTGAGACCACTCCATCCGGGGTAAGACTATGCCGGATATCCTCATAAAATTCCCGGGTATAGAGACCACCGATACTGGGACGGAAGGTCTGGCCTACTTCAATGGATATGACGTCAAACTGACGGTCTTTGTGTGAAAAAAAGACCCGTCCGTCTTCGGTTACAAATTCAACACGGGGGTCATCCATCCATTCTCCGGGGAAATACGTACGGAGAAGCGGTTCAATTTCTTTTTCAATATCCACACAATACAGGTGTTCCACGGGATAGTATAAAAAACGCCGTGCAGTTTGTCCCGCCCCGGTCCCGATGAGGGCAACATCCTCCGCATTTTCCCCCGCAAGAATCATGGGAACATGTGCCGCCATAATCTGTCTGTTTTTGCGGTTTTCACCCTGCCAAAGATTATTGATATAGAGCTCCCGCCGGTCGGAATAATCCACCACGGAAAGAAGAGAGTTGAGCCCTTCGTACCACGCAGTAAGTTCCCCGTTTCCGTGGTCAATATAGTCCCGGGGTATTTCAACGGTGCTGAAACGGGGATAGAGAATAAGAAAGAGAAGCGTAAGGGCGATAATAAGGATTTTTTTTCTTCTGTGGGCCTGTGCAGATATACCGAAGGCGCACAGGAGTGCGCCGCAAAAAAAAGCCGCGGAAATGGTGTGGGAAAGTGCTGTCATGCCGAGCATGGGAAGCAGTATAAAGCCCGTCAACAGAGCACCCGCAACACCTCCCAAAGAGTCTGCGGCATATAAAATCCCCGTGGAAAATCCCGCGGAGTTTCTGTCTTCACTGATCGAGTGAACAGCAAAGGGAAAGGCCATACCCATAAGCAGGGACGGTATAAAAAAGAGTATCCCCCCAAGCACCACCAAAGACGGCAGGGCCTGTCCATCGCTCAGTTTGCGAATTATTTCAGGAGGAAAATAGAGTATTATCAGCTGGAAAACGGCAAGAAGACATAAAATTCCGGTCACAACTGCGGAGGGGGCAATTTTTCTTTTGGCAAAAATCAGAGGGATGAGATTTCCCGTACCGAGTCCGGCAATTATAACCGCAAGGGTTACCGTATAGGTATAGACGCTGTTTTGTACGGTGAAGGCAAGAAAGCGCGTCCAAACAATTTCGTTGGCCATGCCCAGAAACCCCATAAGAAAGAAAAGAATGACAAAGATGGCCGGGCTTTGCGGAAGGATTTCTTTGGAAGGTACGGATTTTGCCGTGTGGTTTGGTAAATGAGCAGAGTATCCTCCAAGAAACCGAAGTATGAAGAAGCCGATCAACAGATTAGCTGCCCCCAGAACGAGAGGGGTATTGATCAGCCCCAGGCGCGGGGTAAAAACCGCTGCCGCAAGAATTACACCGGTGAATGCCCCGAGGGTATTCGTGCCAGATATCTGGCTGACCCGGACCAGGGTCTGTGATTTTTCCTTTGTACTTCCCGCCACCAACAGTGGAATGGCGCCGCCCATACAGAAACAGGGTGGGAAGATAACCATTCCGACACAGAGTACCTGTATGCTGCGCAGCACAAGCGGGGTCTCATAAAATTGCGTATAGACCTGGGGAAACACCCGGGACAGACCGATAAAAATGAGGGGAGATACCACAACCCAGAGACCGATACATATTTCAAGTATGCCGTATGATTTCAGGGGGGATTTCAGATGGGTACTTTTACGGCCGAAATACATGCTGCCCGCAGAAAGGCCGAGGAAGAAAAAGGCGGTGACACTGCTGAGGGAAAAAATGGTGGAGCCAAAAAGCAGGGACAGCTCGCGAATCCAGGTGACCTGGTAGATAAGGCTCAGCATTCCGGAGAGAAAGGTTATGACTATAATTTTGAGTATCATGGTGCCTCATTCGTTATTTGTCTGTGCAATAAAATAGTTTTACTGAACAAACGCATGGTACCATATTACGGGATTTTTCTTAGGTTTTCAGAAAATAACCAAATCATACCGGCCCTTTTGTCCATCTGAGGCGGGACAGATCATTCGTCTCTACAAAATAATCATTCGTTCCAATAATTCCGTTTTCCCAATGATACAATTCCCGAAACCCCGTACGGGCGGTGTTTTCATCCCGATGACCACCATTCCTTACATCCCTGAGGCGAATGAAGATTCGCCTCTACCCATCAATGCATCCCGATGATGCTATTTTGTAAAATTCTGTGCAGAGGGAGTGCTGAAATCGGCAATCAAACTTATCTCCCTTACCGAGGGTGTTAGGTTTTATTTTATAGTCAGATAATTATAAAAAAGGATACAATATGTCGAAAAAACCCATGACCTATGCCGATGCGGGAGTAAATCTGAAATCCTGGGCAGCGGCAAAGAACAGAATCGGTGCTGCCGTGAAGACTACCTATAACGACAGGGTTATCGGGAAATTCGGTCAATTTGGCGGAATGTTTGATATTTCCGCCTGCAAAAATATGGAGAAGCCCGTTCTTGTTTCCTCCGTTGACGGAGTGGGTACAAAGCTTAAAATTGCCGTGGAAACACGTACCCATCACACGGTGGGACGGGATATCGTAAACCATTGCATTGATGATATTCTGGTAATGGGTGCCAAACCTCTGGTGTTTCTCGATTACATGGGCACCGGTGTACTTGAGCCCGATGTTGCAGCGGCCATTGTGGAAGGCCTTGCGGGCGCCTGTAAAGATGCGGGGATTGCCCTTATCGGCGGAGAGACTGCGGAAATGCCCGGTATGTACAAACGGGGGGATTACGATATTGCCGGTACCATTATCGGTGTGGTGGATGAAAAGGATGTTATTGACGGTTCGCGTATTGTTCCCGGCGACTGCCTGATCGGCCTTGCTTCAAGCGGGCTGCATACAAACGGCTATTCCCTTGCCCGGAAAATTGTGCAGGAGGTTGATAAAAAATCATGGGACGATATCTTCCCCCACAGCAGTCAGACCTTCAGGGATGTTTTCCTTGCTCCGCACCGGGCGTATACGGGAGTGTACGATCTTTTATCAGAGGGAAGTATAAAGGGTATTGCCCATATAACCGGCGGTGGTTTTCAGGAGAATCTTGACCGCGTGCTTCCCGATGATTGCGATGCCTGTGTGGATCTGGGTGCATGGAAAATTCCGCCGGTGTTTTCATATCTTGTGGAAAAGGGAAATATGGAAACAGATGAAGCCTACCGAACCTTTAATATGGGTATCGGCATGGTACTGGCTGTATCGCGCGGGGAGTGCGACCGTATTTGCGCCAGCCCGGCTCTTGCTACATATTCACCCCGGGTAATCGGAACTGTTGAGAAGGGCAGCGGAGCGGTGCGGCTTGAAATGGAGGGACGCTAATGGATACGGTATACCTGTATAATACGGAAGATCGGAAAAAGGTTCCCTTTTCCTGCAGTAACGATGCGGTTCGCCTCTATTGTTGCGGTCCCACGGTGTATAATTATGCTCATATCGGAAATATGCGCACCTATATATTTGAAGATATTCTTAAACGGGTACTTCTGGCAGCAGGGTATTCTGTTCGTCATGTGGTAAATATCACCGATGTAGGGCATCTTACCTCCGATAGTGACACAGGGGATGATAAAATGGAAGTGGGAGCCCGGCGTGAAGGGACAACGGTCTGGGATATTGCACGCCATTATACAGATCGCTTCATGACCCATATTGCGGATTTGAATATTCGTGATGCTGATGCCTGGCCCCGTGCCACGGACCATATTGACGATATGATCGAATTGATTCAAACTCTGGAAAGCAAGGGCTATACCTATGTCACCGATGACGGGGTATATTTTGATACGGCCCGCTTTCCCCGGTATGCCGAATTTGCCCATCTTGATCCCGACCAGCTCCAGGGCGGGAGCCGTGTTGCTCTGGGAGACAAAAAAAACAAAACAGATTTTGCCCTGTGGAAATTTTCGCCCCGGGATAAAAAACGTGCCATGGAGTGGTCTTCACCCTGGGGTGTAGGCTTTCCCGGCTGGCATATCGAATGCAGTGTGATGTCCATAAAACATTTAGGCCAGCCCCTGGATATTCACTGCGGCGGCATCGACCATATACAGATTCACCATACCAACGAGATAGCACAGGTGGAAGCCGCAACAGAACAAAAATACTGTAATTACTGGATTCACGGTGAATTTATGGTGATGGACTCGGGTAAAATGTCAAAATCAAAGGGCGGGTTTATCACCGTTGACACTCTGAAAGAGCAGGGGATTGACCCCCTTGCCTACCGGCTCTTCTGTTTTTCCGCTCACTACCGGTCCCCGCTGAAATTTTCCATGGATACTGTGCAGGAATCTGAAAAAACACTTCAGCGCCTGCGCAGAACGATTCAGGAGAAATGCAGCTTTTCTTCCTGTGATGAAACTGAGCTTTCCGGGGTGATGGCCGATTTTTATTCCGCCATATACGATGATCTGAATATGCCCCGGGCTCTTGCCTGGCTATGGACTCTGCTGCGCAACAGCACTGTTTCACCTGAAGTTAAGGGAGCGGCAGTACAGAAATCAGAGGAGGTTTTTGCCCTTGATCTTCTGAAAAAAGAAGAGAAGAGTGTGCGAAAAAATGATGTTGTTTTTCCTGCGGGCGTTTTTTCAGAAAGTGAAATGGAGGAATTATCTTCCCTTGTTCAGGAGCGGAAAGCGGCACGAAAACAGCGGAATTTTGAAACCGCCGACGCCATACGGGATACATTGAAAAACCGCGGAATTGTACTTTCAGACAGGCCTGACGGCAGTGTTGAATGTAATCTGCAGGAATAGAATTCACCTGCGGTGGTGAAGAGTGTTGGTTTCTGCATCGTACCGCAGGGTTAGTTGTAAAACAGGCCGCTTTTCAAAAGGTGGTCTGTTTTTGTTTTATTCTGAATTCTGCAGTTGATAGAGTTAATTCTGCTCATTATTCCGTGCCCCTTTATCACCTTTTGGATTCACCGGTGCAGGGCCCGAATGTCTCATGCGACATTTTCACGGTCTGAATACAGTCTTCGGTGGAAACATACCACGTGAAGGTGGTGGGATTGTCTGTGCCGATTGAATAATACAGAGATGGTCTTACGTAATACCTGCGTGGATTAAGAGTTTTTTGGTGTTGCAGATTGATTGCGCACACAGGTTTTTCGTTCAATCAGTGAAAAATCATTGCTCAGGATGTGAGGGTTCACGAAATTTATCAGCCAATTTGCCTGTTGAAAATATGGGGTGATTCTTATGGGCTGCCAGGGTTTTGCGGGAATAAATGATTTCCTTCAGCGACAGTTTTTTACACCGGCCAACGCTGTGGTGCGTGCCATGGCAGCATATTGGCTGACGCAGCGGAGTGCAATGGTCTGCCATTATAGTGCCGGTTCGGTGGTGGTTTTGCGAAAATCCCTAAGCGGGGAGGCCCGGTACCTTTTTCGAATGATCTAATATTTTTTGTCTTTGTGGTGTAATGGATATTTTTTTTGAGAGCATGTGCGTTTCTCAGCCTGCTGCGGTGTTGTAATATTCCCCCTTTCGGACAGAGTCGGTGTACACGGTTGATTTACTCACAGGGATAGAGTATTTTATGACAATCTGTTGGGCCATATGTTATACTGCCCGGCGGGAGTGTGGCAGCGTTTGCCAAAAAAGATGAGCTGTCCGCACGAATTCGGTTGAATTTTTTGCGATTCAGGTTTTGAAAATCAGTGGTGCTGATGAAGATATATATAAAGGAGATAAAATGAAATCAGATTGCGACAGTACACGGGATACAAGAAACAGTGTCCAGAACAAGATAGATGAGCAGTTTATTGAGAAACGTAATATCTTTCTCTGGGATGCCGTCACAGATGAAACGGCGAAGTCTGTTGTGGAAAAAATACTCTATCTTGACAGTATGAGCAGCGATGAGATTACATTGTATATCAATTCCCCCGGCGGATCTATCTCAGCCGGCCTGGCCATTTATGATGCCATGCAGTTTGCCTCTTCCGATATACGGTGTGTGTGCATGGGGCAGGCGGCAAGCATGGGAGCAGTGCTTCTGTGTGCGGGAACAGATAAAAAACGGGATATCTGGGAAAACGCCCGGGTAATGATACACCAGCCGCTTATTTCCGGAAATATGTACGGCCCGGCAAGCGATATTGAGATTCAGGCGGAGGAAATGCTGCGAATTCGTGAAGTTCTCAATGACATATTGGCACGGCATACCGGCATGGATGTGAAGCAGATAGAAAAGGATACGGATCGGGATAATTTCTTATCTGCTCAGGAGGCAGTGGATTACGGTCTTGCAGATAATGTAATAAAAAATTAAAAATAGTTTGACATTAAAAAGATCCCAGTATATTTTAGGGTCGTCTTTGAAAGGATGCCAATGTAGCTCAGTAGATAGAGCACCCGACTTGTAATCGGACGGTCGGGGGTTTGATTCCCTCCATTGGCTCCATAATTCTGGGTAGGTGCCCGAGTGGTTAAAGGGGGCGGACTGTAAATCCGCTGGCGCAAGCCTACAGTGGTTCAAATCCACTCCTGCCCACCATATTAATTGCGGGTGTAGCTCAATTGGCTAGAGCCTCAGCCTTCCAAGCTGATTGTTGTGAGTTCGAGTCTCATCACCCGCTTTTTTTATGCCCAGGTAGCTCAGTTGGTAGAGCGCATCCTTGGTAAGGATGAGGTTCACGGGTTCGACTCCCGTTCTGGGCTTGGTTTTGAAAGCAATTAAAATAAGGATTATATGACATGCCAAGGGAAATTATTACACTGGAATGCACTTCTTGCAAAGAAAGAAATTATACGACTAAAAAGAATAAGGCGAAGCATTCCGGTCGTGTGGAGTTTGTTAAGTTTTGTCCTCGTGAAAACAAGCGGACATTACATAAAGAGGCGAAATAAATTATTCAGGTCCGTAGCTCAACTGGTAGAGTAGCGGTCTCCAAAACCGCCGGTTGGGGGTTCGAGTCCCTCCGGGCCTGCCATTTAGCGGGGTGCTCAGATGCGTAAGTTTATCGATTATTTACAGTCAGTCAAAACAGAGATGATGAAGGTGACCTGGCCCACACGGGATGAGGTGTATTCCTCCACAGGGCTTGTGGTCTTCTTTACTATTGTTATTACCCTCATGGTGTGGGCCTTTGACTGGATGGTAAGTGTGCTGGTCTACAATAGAGTGGTGGGATAATAAGCAAGTGCGAGTTTTAATAACAGGAAATTATTCATGGCGTTGAAATGGTATGCGGTTCAGACATTTACTGGGCAGGAGTCAAGGGTTGTTCAGTATCTGCAGAGTATGATTGATTCCGGAGAGTTGGACGGTGTTGTATCCCGTGCGATCTCGCCCGTCAGAGATGTTGTGGCAGTCCGCCGGGGCAAGCGGGTGAAAAAACAGGATAAGTTTTTTCCCAGTTATGTTCTTGTGGAAATGGAATATAATCAGGAATCTGCGTACTTTATACGAAGCATAAACGGCGTTATGGATTTTGTGGGCGGCAAACGGCCGCGCCCCCTAAAGCAGCCTGAGGTTGACCGGGTTCTCGGCACCGAGGTTGAAGATAAGGGGAGTGTGGTTGCAGAGGCGCCATATAATGTTGGTGATATGGTGAATATTACTTCCGGTCCTTTTAAGGGGTTTGACGGAGTGGTTGAAGATGTGAGTGCTGAAAAGGGTAAGGCCAAGGTGTCTGTTACCGTTTTTGGTCGTGCCACCCCTGTGGAAGTGGATTTTACTCAGATTGAACCAGTATCATAATTGTAACGAAAGGTGTGAAGATTGGCTAAAAAAGAGGTTGGACAGATAAAGTTGCAGATACCTGCCGGGCAGGCTAATCCTTCCCCTCCAGTTGGTCCCGCTCTGGGGCAGCATGGTGTCAATATAATGGAGTTCTGTAAGGCCTTTAATGCAAAAACACAGGATCAGTCCGGGATGATTATTCCCGTGGTGATAACCGTGTATGCAGACAGGTCTTTTGACTTTATTACTAAAACGCCACCTGCGGCAAAGCTTATTCTTAAGGAGCTCGGTATCGACAGCGGTTCCGGTGTTCCAAATAAGGAAAAGGTTGGAAAGCTTACCCGGGAGCAGGTAAAAAAAATCGCCGGCATAAAAATGCCGGATTTGAATTGCCATACTGAAGAGGCCGCTATGCAAATAGTGGAAGGAACTGCGCGAAGTATGGGTGTTGAAACAGAAAGTGACGGAGAGGCTTAATGAAAAGAAGTAAATCCTGGCGTTCTGTTCAAGAAAAATTGGATAAAACACAGTCCTATTCGCTTGCTGATGGATTGACTCAGCTCAAAGAGCTTACCTATGCAAAGTTTGACGAGACAGTCGATCTTGCGGTAAAGCTTGGTGTCGATCCCCGAAAAAGCGATCAGGTTGTGCGCGGTTCGGTGGTGCTTCCCGGAGGACTTGGGAAGGATGTTACGGTGGTTGCCTTTGTAGGTAGTGACAAGGTTGATGAGGCGAAGGATGCCGGAGCTGATATTATCGGTGATAAGGAATTTGCCGAAAAGATCAGGAAGGGTTTTCTGGATTTTGATTCCGTTGTTGCCACTCCCGATATGATGGGGGTGATCGGGCCGCTCGGTAAGGTCTTGGGACCCCGGGGTATGATGCCCAATCCAAAGGTTGGTACTGTGACGACCGATATTGCCAAGGCTGTTAAGGAGCTTAAGGCAGGGCGAGTTGAGTTTCGAACGGAAAAGGCGGGGATTGTTCATGTTCCTGTTGGTAAGGTTTCCTTCGATAATTCTGTCCTTGCAGAAAATATTACCGCCGTGGTGGAAAAGCTTAAGACTATGAAGCCTTCCGCTGCCAAGGGTGATTATTTTAAGAAGATTGTTCTCAGCTCCACCATGGGGCCGGGGATCAGGCTTGAAGCTTCAGAGCTGGTGTAAAGGAGCAATAATGGCAACGACAAGACCAATAAGAACAGAACAGATTGAAAAACTTACTGAGGACTTCAAAAACTGCGGTGCCTTTTACATGACTCGTTTTGAAGGGGTTACCGTGGAAGAGATAAATGATGTACGCAGTGAGTTACGGAAGGTTGACGGTACATACAGGGTTGTGAAGAACACCCTGGCAAAGAGAGCCCTTGCAGAAAATGAAGTTGAAGGTCTGGATGAGTATTTTACCGGTCCCGTGGGAGTGGTTTTTGCATCAAAGGATGATGCAGCTGCCCCGGCAAAGGTGATCAAGAAATATAATTCAGACAATGATGACAAAATGAGCTTTATTGCTGCCTATTTTGAAGGGGCTGTTTTTACCGGTGAAAAAGCACGGGAACTTGCGGATATGCCTTCACGTGAAGAGCTGTATTCCATGCTTCTGTCTGCTATGCAGGGACCGATTCGCGGTCTTGCTGTTTCGCTGAACGGTGTATTGTCCAAGTTTGTCCGAACCCTTGATGCGGTTCGTGAGAAAAAAGAAAACGAGTAGAATTAGAAATATTAAACGATTATATAATTTTGGGGGTCGACTGTGGCTACTAAAGAAATGATTGAAGAAATTAAAAAAATGTCCGTGCTTGAGCTATCTGAGCTCATCAAAGCTATTGAAGAAGAATTTGATGTTACCGCAGCTGCGCCTGTTGCTGCAGCAGCAGCCCCTGCTGCAGGCGGTGATGCTGCGGCTGAGGAAGAGCAGACCGAATTCGATGTAATTCTTAAGTCTGCCGGTGCCAAGAAAATTCAGACCATCAAAGTGGTTCGGACCGTAACCGGTGCAGGTCTCAAGGATGCCAAATCCATGGTGGACGGCGCACCGTCAACTATTAAAGAAGCTGCATCCAAAGACGAAGCTGAAGATATCAAAAAACAGCTGGAAGACGCTGGTGCAGAAGTAGAACTTAAGTAGTTGTATATTTTTATTGAATGGATAATTGACTCTATTTGATATTCAAAGCACGAGGTGAATATTTTCACTTCGTGCTTCTCGTGTTTAGATTTTAAAAAGTTCCAAGCTCTGATTTTAATATAAAGAGGTTTAGCGGATGTCGGACCGTAAATTCTACTCAAAAGTAAAAGAAGTAATGGAGATTCCTCCTCTTCTTGAAGCCCAACTGGTATCATACAGGAAATTTCTGCAGGATGATGTTCCGGATCACGAACGAAAAAACTGCGGACTCCATGGCGTTTTCGGTTCCCTGTTTCCCGTAGAGGATACAAAAGGGTATTATATGCTGGAATATGAGGGGTACTCCCTCGGGGTTCCCAAATATTCAATCAAGGAATGTAAAGCCCGCGGTGCAACCTATGCTGCTCCGTTAAAGGTTGATATGTCCTTGTCCGTCTTTGAACGTGAGGGGAAAAAGAAACGTACCTTGGTGGAAAAAATTTCCAATGATGTATATATCGGGGAAATTCCTCTTATGACAGATCGTGGTACATTTATTATCAACGGTGCCGAACGGGTTATTGTCAGTCAGCTGCACCGTGCCCCGGGTATTGTCTTTAATGAAGTGACTCAGCCAACGGGCAAATCTGAAATTCGTGCACGTATTATTCCCAAGCGCGGTTCATGGGTGGAAATAATGCTTGACTCCGATAACCTGATGTGGGTCAATATCGATCGACGAAAGAAAATTCCCGCATCTTCCTTTCTCCGGGCTGTGGGGTATGAATCAAACAGCGATATTTTTGCTCTGTTTAACGAAACAGAAAATGTTGCGGTTTCCGATTCCGTAGTGGGTAAAATTCTTGCAGAGGCTATCGTTTCTGAAGATGGCGAGGTTCTTTCCGAAGCCGGGGAAACCATAGATACAAATACATACGAGCTTCTCAAAGATCTTGAAAAGAAAAAAGTCAGCGTCATAGCCGATACAAATTCCATGGCCTCGACAATCCTGCGTAATACACTGAAAAAAGATAAATCAAAAACTGAATCCGAAGCTCTTTCGGTGGTATATCAGTCCGTTCGTCCCGGCCCTCCACCCAATGATGAGACCGCACGAAATTTTATAAAGCGTCTCTTTTTTGATGACGAACGCTATGATCTCAGTGAAGTCGGCAGATACCGGATCAATCACCGTATTAATGTAACCTCCGAAGAAGGTAGTGTTACCCTTCAGATTGAAGACTTTACAAAAACCATGAATTATCTTATTGATATAGCCGCCGGTGACGGCTATCTTGATGATATCGATCACCTTGGCAACCGTCGTGTCCGCTCCGTGGGTGAGCTTATGGAAACGCAGTTTGCCGTGGGTGTCAGCCGCATGGTTCGGGCAGCCCGGGAACAGCTTGGAGTACGAAAAAAAGAAGATCTCGTACCGGCTGACCTGATCAATGCCAGGGCTGTGGCAACGGTTATTCAGTCATTTTTCGGCTCATCACAGTTGTCACAGTTTCTGGATCAGACAAACCCCGTCTCTGAGCTGACGCACAAACGGCGTGTATCCGCTCTTGGTCCCGGTGGTTTGACCAGGGAACGGGCCGGTTTTGAGGTGCGTGACGTACACCATACTCATTATGGTCGTCTGTGTCCCATCGAGACACCTGAAGGCCCGAATATCGGTCTTATTGCATCATTGTCATGTTTTGCCCGTATCAACGAATACGGTTTTATTGAAACACCTTATCAGGAAGTTGAGAATGGTAAGCTGACGGGTACAGTCAAATACGTTGACGCAAGTGATGAGGACAATTTTAAGATTGCTCCCGCAGATGTTACCATCAAAAAAGACGGAACCCTGGCTGATAAAAGTGTCTATGTTCGCTACCGCGGTGATTTTATGTTTGTCGACCGCGAAGAAGTTGGCTTTGTGGACGTCTCCACCATGCAGATGGTTTCTGTTTCGGCCAGCCTTATTCCTTTCCTTGAGCACAACGATGCAAACCGGGCTCTTATGGGGTCAAATATGCAGCGTCAGGCCGTTCCGCTTCTGACGACGGATTCTCCCATTGTCGGTACCGGTATGGAGGCCAAGGCAGCCAAGGATTCGGGCTGTGTTGTAGTGTCCCAAAACAGCGGTGAAGTGGTAAAGGTTGATGCTGAAAAGGTCGTTGTAAAGCGTGACAAAACCAATGAAGTCGATGCACTTCTCGGTATTGATGATGAAGATACCTATATATTAAATAAATTTGAACGTTCAAATCAGGATACCTGCATAAATCAGCATGTCTGTGTTACGGCAGGGCAAAAGATATCCCGGGGTGATGTCCTTGCAGACGGCCATGCCACGGCGGGTGGTGAACTTGCTCTGGGGAAAAACGTGCTTACTGCATACATGCCCTGGAACGGATATAATTATGAGGATGCCATTGTGGTATCCGAAGACCTGGTTGCCCATGACGTGTATACCTCAATCCATATTGTCGTCCATGAAGCTGAGGCCCGTGATACAAAACGCGGCCCGGAGGAATTTACTACAGAAATTCCCAATGTAAGTGAAGATGCAATACGCAATCTGGATGAGACCGGTATTGTTGTTGAAGGTACAGAGGTTGAGCCCGGAGATATCCTTGTGGGAAAGATTACTCCCAAGGGTGAGAAGGAGCTGTCACCGGAAGAGCGCCTTTTGCGCGCGATTTTCGGTGAGAAGGCCGGAGATGTACGTGATACGTCACTGCGGGTTCCTTCCGGTCTGAAAGGTATTGTTATTAATACTGATCTCTATTACCGTAAAGAGCGTGATCATAAATCCCGACAGCGCGATCAGGAACGAATCAGAAAGCTTCAGCAGGAAAATCATGAGGAAATCCGTGATCTTGAAGAAAAGCTGGAAGAAGCACTTTACACTCTTCTGAAGGGTAAGACCACCGTTGAAATACGTGAGCGTATGACCGATTCTGTTTTGGTAAAAGCCGGCGAAAAATGGACAAAGAAAATGATTAAGGACCTGAATCTTGTCGACATTGATGCCAGAGAAGGTTTCTGTACAGATAAGGACGCATCTGACAAGGCGGTGAACGTTCATTTTAAGGTTCAGCGCAGGATTATTGAATGCGATGACAGTATCGATAAGGAAATTGATAAAATTCGTCGCGGAGATGAGCTCAAGCCCGGTGTGCTGAAGCTTGTCAAGGTCTATATTGCCAAGAAGCGCAAGCTGTCCGTGGGTGATAAAATGGCCGGTCGTCACGGGAATAAGGGTGTTATATCCAATGTTGTTCCCCGGGAGGATATGCCCTATCTTCCGGACGGTACGCCCATTGAGCTTATATTAAATCCCCTTGGTGTTCCCTCCCGTATGAATGTGGGACAGATCCTGGAGGTTCATGCGGCTCTGGTTGCGTCCCATAATAACGAAAAAATTGCAACCCCCGTTTTTAACGGTGAAAGTTCCGAAGAGGTTCTTAATGCTGTGGAAAAGGTATCACAGGAAAACCCGGACGTCGATTGGGACGGACGGATGCAGCTTCGGGACGGTCGAACCGGTGAGCCATTTGACGGCAGTGTTACCGTAGGTCCGGTATATATGCTTAAATTATGTCACCTTATTGAGGACAAGGCACATGCCCGTTCCATCGGTCCCTATTCTCTGGTGACCCAACAGCCTTTGGGCGGTAAATCCCAGTTTGGCGGACAGCGTTTCGGGGAGATGGAAGTATGGGCTCTGGAAGCATACGGTGCAGCCTATACGCTGCAGCAGGTACTCACCGTAAAAAGTGATGACATTATTGGGCGGTCCAAATTATATGAATCAATTGTCAATGGCGATAATCCTCCTGAAACGGGCGTTCCGGAATCATTTAAGGTTCTATTGCGCGAGATGAAAGCCCTGGCAATTAATGTTGAGCTCAATGAAGACGAGTATTAAAAACACGTTTAAATTAAGAATGAGGTATACTAGTGACTGGTTTATTTGATAGTTATGGGACGAAAATAGACAGGGTAAAATCCCTGAGCGTCAGTCTTGCTTCTCCGGATAATATCCGCGACTGGTCTTTTGGAGAAGTCGAACGGCCGGAAACCATAAATTACCGATCCTACAAACCCGAAAAAGGGGGCCTGTTCTGTGAAAAGATCTTTGGACCCGTACGTAACTGGGAATGTAACTGCGGAAAATATAAGCGTGTTCGGTATCGCGGTGTAGTCTGTGACAGATGTGGTGTGGAAGTCACCCATTCACGGGTTCGCCGCGAGCGTATGGGGCATCTTGAGCTTGCGGTTCCCGTTGTTCATGTGTGGTATCTGAAAAGTACTCCTTCCTATGTTGCACCCCTTTTGGGTTTTACCAATAAGGAGCTTGACAAGATTATTTATTATGAGAATTATCTTATGCTTGATCCCGGCGATACGGGATATGAAGTGGGGGATCTTCTCAGTGATGATGATTTTGATGAGCTTGAAGAAGCAAACAAGGATTTTGTTGCCAAGATGGGTGGTGAAGCAATTTTTGACATGCTTGCATCCGTTGATCTTGAGGAACTGCAGACCAATCTCAGCCTGCAGCTGAAGCATGAGACATCAAAACAGCGTATGAAGGATCACCGCAAACGTCTGCGTGTAGTTAACGCCTTTGTGAAATCGGGAAACAGACCTGAGAATATGGTGCTGAAAGCACTGCCTGTTCTTCCTCCTGACCTTCGTCCCCTGGTTCCCCTTGATGGCGGGCGTTTTGCCACATCGGATCTGAACGATCTGTACCGTCGGGTTATAAACAGAAACAACCGCTTAAAGAAACTGATAGAGATTAAGGCTCCCGAAGTGATCCTCCGTAATGAGAAACGAATGCTTCAGGAATCTGTTGATACCCTGATAAACAACGGACGACGGGGGGCAGCAGCATCGTCAAACAATAAACCCATGAAATCCCTCTCGGATCTACTTAAGGGAAAACGGGGTCGTTTTCGTCAAAACCTTCTGGGAAAACGTGTGGATTATTCCGGGCGTTCAGTTATTGTTGTGGGACCGGAGCTGAAGCTGTATCAATGCGGCCTTCCAAAAACAATGGCCCTGGAATTGTTTAAGCCCTTTGTAATAAACAGACTTGAACAAAATGAATTTGCTCAAACCGTAAAGAGTGCGAAAAAATTTGTTGAAAAAGAGAGCAAGGAAGTATGGGATGTGCTTGAAGAGGTTATTCAGGATCACCCGGTACTGCTTAACCGTGCACCCACTCTTCACCGCCTCGGTATTCAGGCATTTTTCCCTGTACTTATCGAAGGTAAGGCAATCACCCTGCACCCTCTGGTGTGTGCCCCTTTTAATGCCGACTTTGACGGTGACCAGATGGCGGTGCATGTACCCCTTTCTCCTGAATCTATCATAGAAGCGCGTCTTCTTATGCTTTCGGCAAACAATCTTCTTCGTCCTGCAAGTGGAGATCCCGTCGTAGGTCCCTCTCAGGATATGGTTCTTGGTATTTACTATCTTACCAAGGAACATCACGATAAGAAGGCGGTTCTGAAGGATGCTCAGGGTACTCCCAAAACGGATGAAAATGGCACGGTAATGATGCGGGTCTTTGACAGTATTGAAGAACTGGAATTTGCCTTTTTTAATAAGGAAGTGGAAATCCATTCTCAGATACTTTTCAACGTTTCGCCCGATAAAAGCATTGACGGAACTGATGATGTTATTCCGGGAAGCCGACGCATAAAAACCACCGTGGGACGTATCTTTTTCAACAATATTATGCCAAAGCATGTACCGTTTTTCAATAAGATGCTTCGTAAAAGCGATATTGAGGACCTTGTTACTTATATTGTCAATAAGTCCGGTACGGAAGAAGCCGTAACCGTTCTTGATAATATTAAGGATATGGGTTTTGGATATGCCACCAAGGCCGGAGCAAGTTTTTGCGCCCGTGATCTTGTGGTACCCAAAGAACGTGAGGAACTGATAAACGAATCCAGGAAAAAGGCAGAGAAAATCCGCAAACAATATAAACGCGGTATTATCACTGAGGGTGAACGCTATAATAAGATTATCGATATATGGACCCATACAACCAACCAGGTAGCCGATGCATTGATGGAAGCCCTGGTTAAGGATGAAAAAGGCTTTAACTCCGTGCATATGATGATCGATGCCAAGGCCCGGGGGAGTAAGGATCAGATTAAGCAGCTTGCGGGTATGCGTGGTTTGATGCAGAAACCAAAGAAGAAACTGACCGGAGGGGTGGGATCCATTATTGAAAATCCTATTCTGTCACACTTCCTTGGTGGTCTTACGGGGCTCGAATATTTTATTTCCACTCACGGTGCCCGTAAGGGTCTTGCCGACACGGCACTCAAAACTGCGGATGCGGGGTATCTGACCCGGCGTCTGGTTGATGTGGTTCAGGATATGGTGGTTACCGAAGATGATTGCGGAACCTTTCGCGGTATATATATGGAAGCGCTCACGGAGGGTGATGAGGTAGTTGAACCTCTCTCCGAAAGAATTGTCGGCCGCGTTGCACTGGAAGATGTGGAATATCCTATTGATAATACCATTATTGTGGAGCGTAATACCCTTATAACTGCAGCTGCTGCTCAGGAAATTGAGGAAAAAGGTATAGAAGGAGTGTATATCCGTTCCGTTCTTACCTGCGAGACAGATTTTGGTATCTGTGCCCGGTGTTACGGTAAAAACCTTGCAAACGGACGTATGGTCAATACCGGTGAAGCCGTGGGTACCATGGCAGCCCAGAGTATTGGTGAGCCCGGTACTCAGCTGACACTGCGAACCTTTCACATTGGTGGTACTGCCTCACGGATGCTTGCGAAAAATCATGAGGTTTCCCCCTATACCGGCGTTATTCACTATCATTATATGGAGACTGCAGAACATGAGGATGGCCTGAGGGTACTTTCCCGACTGGGTGAGATTTCCATTGACAGCGAAGACGATGTTGAGCTGTGCCGCTTTCCCGTGACTCACGGTTCCGTGTGTCATGTAAAAGACGGCCAGTCAGTAAAAAAGGGTGACACTCTTTTTGAGTGGGATCCCTACAATGTTGTTATTCTGGCCTCAAAAGCAGGTGATCTTGAGGGTATGGATATTGAGCCCGATGTTACTCTGAAGGAAACCATTGATGATCTTACCAATACGACTGAACGTATTATCATTGAAGACAAGACACGGAAAAATCACCCCCACTTCCGGATTCTCCCGGAAGACAATTCCTCAACCCTCAATATAGCACTCCCTGCGGGTGCCCTGCTTCAGGCAAATATTGGTGAGAAGGTCAAAAAGGGTGATGTTCTGTATAAAATTCCCCGTGATGCGGGAAAGAGCAGAGATATTACGGGCGGTCTGCCCCGTGTGGCTGAACTTTTTGAAGCACGGGTGCCCAGTGATCCAACTATCATGGCTGAGATTGACGGTGTTGTCGAGTTTCAGACCAGACCGGTTAAGGATGACTCCGGTAAGGTGATGCTTGATGATAAGGGAAAAGAATACCGGGAGCCCAAGATCGATCGCGGACTGCGTAAAATTATTGTCCGCGCCGATGATGGGGATACGGTGAAGGAATATGCCATTCCGGTACGTAAGCATATGCGGGTTCAGGATGGTGACCGTGTTCGTGTCGGTGATCGTCTCTGTGAAGGTGCTATGGATCCTCATGAAATACTGCGGGTTCTGGGTGAGCATGAGGTGCAGCGATATCTTATCGATGAAGTACAGTCTGTATATCGTCTTCAGGGCGTGGATATTGATGATAAGCATATTGAAGTTGTAGTCTCTCAGATGCTGCGCAAGGTTGTTGTTGAGGATCCGGGAGATTCCGATTACGTGAAGGGTGATAAGGTTGACAAGAAAACCATCCGTAAAGAGAACGAGCAATTGGTTGAAGAGGAATTAAAGCCCGCTGTTACACGGCCCCTGCTCCAGGGTATCACCAAGGCGTCCCTTGGAACGGAATCCTTTTTGTCCGCTGCATCCTTTCAGGAAACCACCAAAGTGCTTGCCCGTGCCGCTGTGGAGCACAGCGTGGATCCTCTTAAGGGGCTTAAGGAAAACCTTATTATGGGTAATCTGATCCCTGCCGGAAGCGGAACCCGCGCGTATCGTAACCTGGAAATCCAGGATATCGATGTTATGGCTGAAGATGGAGACAGCAGTATTGAAGAGCTTAATGATGATGATGATTTCGGCGGTGAAATAATTTAGTTTGTGATGGAGCTGAAAAATAATGTATATTATCGCGGAAAAAGTAAATTCAGGAGGATATAATTGCCTACTATAAACCAGTTGGTACGACGAGGAAGAAAAAATATTAAGTCTAAGAGCATGTCTGTTGCTTTGGACAGTTGTCCCCAAAAACGCGGTGTGTGCACCCGGGTATTTACGACAACTCCCAAAAAACCTAACTCGGCTCTTAGAAAGGTTGCCCGGGTTCGCCTTTCCAATAAAATGGAGGTGAACGCGTATATTCCCGGAGAGGGTCACAATCTGCAGGAGCACTCCATTGTGCTTGTCCGTGGCGGCCGTGTTAAGGATGTACCCGGTGTAAGATTTCACATTGTACGTGGATCCCTTGATACTCAGGGTGTGGAAGACAGAAAACAGTCCCGTTCAAAATACGGTACACGAAAGCCTAAGAAGTAAGGAGATCTGATGTCCCGAAGAAACAGAGCAGTAAAAAGAACTATTACTCCCGATTTTAAATACGGCAGTACCCTGGTTACAAAGTTTATTAATTGTATGATGCTTGACGGTAAATTTAATGTTTCCCGTTCCATATTTTATACTGCCATGGATAAAATCAATTCTGAGTATGGTAAGGAAGGCGTTACGGTTTTTAAAAAGGCTCTTGAGAATATCAAGCCCGCCCTTGAGGTTAAGACCAGACGTGTTGGCGGTGCAAATTATCAGGTTCCCCTCGAAGTAAGCCCTGCCCGTGGTAATGCCCTTGCCATGAGATGGCTTATTGATAATGCGCGGAAAAGATCGGAAAAATCAATGGAGGAAAAACTTGCCAATGAAATCTGGCAGGCTTTCAATAAAGAAGGTGCTTCCATTCGTAAAAAGATTGAAGTGCATAAGATGGCCGATGCAAATAAGGCCTTTGCTCATTTCCGCTGGTAGAATATACGGACAGTAAGTTTAAAGGATGCATTACTCTGTGGTAAGGCATCCTTTTTTTATTTACGTCAACCACAGCCTCAGTATGGAATATGGAGTACGTGATGAAGGATGTTTCCAGGTATATACCTGTACTCATTGGTACGTTTCTTTTTGTTGCAGGAGCCTGGGCTGTGAAATTTGATTTCATCGTAAACCATCTTGCCTTTCACCCCTCAAAGCACACCCTTTCCCAGGCCGGTGTTGATACCATTCCGAATATCTGCAGAAAATATATAGACACCCGCGACGGAGAACGTCTTGAAGCCGCCTATATAGAAAACCCTTCTTCACCGTATATAACCATCTTTTTTCATGGGAATGCCGGGGCAATTGCAGATCGTATCGATTTTCTCCAAACCCTTGCCCAGCAGGGAACCTCTGTTCTGGGTGTTGGATACCGGGGCTATGGTGCCAGCACGGGCAAACCATCTGAAGACGGGGTGTATACAGACGGCCGGGCAGCTGTGGAATACGCATTGGATTCGTTGGGGTATACCCCTGATAAAATACTCCTTTGCGGACGATCAATTGGCACCGCCGTGGCGGTCAAAACAGCCCTCATTGGTGATGTTCGCGGTGTTATACTTATATCGCCCATAAGCACGGCCCGTGAATATGCTGCGTATCACGACTTCGGCATTTTTGCCTTTTTCGCAGGCAGTAGTTTTCCCATATCCACCGCCATTGAATCACTTACCGTACCGCTTCTTGTGATTCATGGTACAGCTGATCGTATCCTCCCCTTTGAAATGGGAAGAAAAATCTTCAGACGGGCGGCCTCAGAACAAAAGGATTTTGTTGGCATCGAGGAAGGTACTCATAACGGTCTCGAATATGAAGACTCAGAGCTTTTCTGGGGTAGTATTTCTGCATTTATTTCACAGCACCGCTAACGAGGGTGCGGCATTCATGTATTCGGGAGTATTACCCGGTATGAGAGGAAAGCTGAATCCCTGTGCCGGGGTGATTCACAATAGCTTTTTCCTTTATCAGTTTCCCGAGGCTTTTTTTAAAGGTTTTCTTGCTCATGGAGAACGTTCTCTGTATTATTTCAGGGCTCGTTTTATCGTGGAGTGGCAGATACCCATTCGGGGCTGAACGGAGAGCACGAAGAATGACTTCGGCTGCTTCATCCCGGGATTTCCTATCAGCCGGAGCAAAGCTAAGGTCAATTTTTCCGTCATCATTAATAATTTTTACAAAGGCAGAGTGTTTAGATCCGGAGCTGAGATCACGGCTCCGGCTTTCTTCAGGCGGTATCATCCCGGCATATTCACCTTCAACAACAGCAAGGCTTCCCCGGGAGGACCGGTGATATATCAAAACAGAAACGGGATCCCCCACGGTAATGGTTTCAGGGCTGTAGTTGAGATGACGGGCCAGGCGAGTGCTGCCGAAAAGCCGGTCTGTCTTTTCATCATAACACAGATACACCACAACCTGTTCTCCTTTTTTCAGTGGAGCGAACATATGGGAAAAGGGTATAAAAAGATCCTTGTCCAGTCCCCAGTCGCAAAAAGCGCCGATTGATGTAACATCCACAACTGTCAGCGGGGCAAAGGAATGCAGTGTTATACGGGGGGTACGGGTGGTTGCCACAGGTCGGTCTTCAGAATCAAAGAGGGCAAATATTTTCATCTGATCCCCGGGGCTGATATCCTCAGGCATTTCTTTTCGCGGGAGAAGGATTTCCGCGGTGCCATCTGATAAAATGGCGCCGAAATCGCAGAGACGGGACACAGTAAGCAGATTGTATTCTCCGAATTGTATCATTGAAATGTATCCTGATAACGCATAAATACGACCATAATAAGTGCCCCGGCAAGCATACATGCTGCTGCAGAAACGGTTGTGACATCAACAGGTGGAAGAGTGTTGGATGCTGTGATAAGCTCAGCATTCCGGCGTAGCATTATGTCGCCTTCATGACGTATATAGAGGTTTGCCACCTCAATGGTTTTTTTAAAGGGCCACAATGCATAGAGCGATCCGGCAATCAGTCCGCTGAGAAAATACATGGCGGGATCATGAAATTTTTTGAGTATCACATCCAGCGTTTTGACAAAAAGGGCAAGGCCGAGAATCATGCCCAGAGCCATTGAGGATAGGAACAGTGCATGGTCAAAGCTGAATGTTCTGAAAAAAGCGGATACCGCTGCAATAACCGTAAGATACTGCCCGAGAATGAGCAGTATCAGGGAGCCGCTGAGACCGGGAAGAATCATGGCTGCCATGGCAAGGGCACCGCTGAAGAACACCATGGAGTACTGCCGGGGCGAATAGTGAGACGCCACATCGACTTCCTGAGGAGTGACTCCGTCAGCCCGACTCTTCAGCTGCTGCTGGTAATAGTGAGATTTTTCAAGGGTTTTCTCATGGGGAGATACCGCCTGCGAAAGCCCCATGGAAAAAGTGATTCCGAAAATAAAAAGAAGAATATAGGAATATTTTTTTTTCAGGGCTTCCCTGTAGGGTATACTGATTGATACGAGGATGAGGCCAAAGAAAAATGCATAGGTCAGGGTATGGTATTCCTCAAGAAGAAATTCAAGAAGTGTCGAGAGGGTTGCAATGGCACATACTGCACCTGCGAGGAGGCGCAATATAAAAAACAGTTCTCCTGATTCAGCGGGGGTGGAATGCTTTGAACTGTTCAAGCGTTTTACTGCAGTAAGGGTTTTTGAGAAAGATAAAGAATTAACCGCCTGGATAAAGCGTTCGTATATACCGAGTATCATCAGAAATGTTCCACCGGATACTCCGGGGATAATATTGGCCCCGCCGATGAGGTAGCCTGATACCACGTCCTTAATCATCTCCTGTATACGGGTCATGAGTTGCCTCTCGGATTATTCCAGCCGTCCCTGCCCACAAGCGGAACAAAGGCAACGGCGTCATGGATCTCACGCTCTATTCTTTCAGCGGTTTTTACATATACTTCAAGGTGCTGGACATTACGATCCCCCGTGGGTATAACCAGTTTCCCCCCCACCTTCAGCTGCTGCAGCAGGCGTGAAGGAACGGCGGGTGCGCCAGCCGTTACCAGTATTCTGTCGTAGGGTGCGTAATTGGGCCACCCCTGAGTTCCGTCTCCGCATTTGCAGATAATATTTGACATATTCAGTTTCTTAAAAACAGCCCGGGCTTTAAATGAAAGCTCCTGTATCCGTTCAACTGTGAAAAGCTTATGGGTGAAATGGTGGAGTACCGCTGTCTGATAGCCTGATCCCGTACCAATTTCGAGAACTTTCATGCCCTGCTCAATATCAAGAAGCTGCGTCATCAGGGCAACGATAAAAGGCTGTGAGATTGTTTGTTTATGATCGATGGGAAGGGTTATGTCGTCGTATGCCTTGTGAGCCAGACCGGGATCAATAAAAAGATGGCGGGGAGTTGATTGTATTGCCGCAAGCACATCCCTATCCTCAATACCCTTTTCACGCAGGTTGTTTACGAGCCTGGCACGTGCCACGGAATGGGGGAGAAAATTCAGGGATTCCATCATTGTTTCTCCCGTGGATGGGTGAGTACCGTTATACTGACCGCCGCAATCCATCGGAGGGTGTCTGTAATATGAGAAATATGGCTTGGTCCCTGAGGGATATATACTGTTTCAACGGGAAGGGAAATCACCGGGTGTCTTCTCATAAGAATGCGCAGAAGAATTTCTGTTTCGTATTCAAAATGGTTAAAACGGCTTGATAATTTCTGTACGATCTGCAGATTATATGCACGATACCCGCATTGGGAATCTTCGATACGTTTTTTTGTAATAATCGAAAGCAGTGCGGAGGTCATGGTATTTGAGAGAATACGTAAAAGAGGCATTTTTTCGGGCCGTATATCACGTTTTCCAAGGATAAGAGCTGTTGTATCCGAGGCGGCGGAGCAGGCTTTAAAAAACCCCGGCAGTTCCCGGGGACGATGCTGGCCATCGGCGTCCATAGTTATTACCCACTGGTATTTGTGTACTGAAAGAAATGTGAATCCCGTTTTTAGGGCCGCACCCTTTCCGCGGTTTTTCTTATGGGAAATACAGGTGATATTGTTTTCTGCACATACTTTTTCAGTGGTGTCACAGCTACCGTCGTTCACTACATAAATATGATCGGTACTGCAGTATTCCCGTATCTGCGGCAAGAGGCTTTCAAGCTCTTTTGCCGCCTTGTATGCAGGAATCAGAATGGCCGTTGTATCATTCATGAAAGAACCTATTTGTTGAGGGGAGCGTTAAGAATGTTTTCCAGATTGTTAAACCGGGCATTATAATCATCCATGGATTTCTCGATAACAGTATGGGCTTCCTTTATACCGTAGGTATGTGTTATCTTCACATTACTCTTTGCTCCGGGAAGATCTTTGTAGGTAAGAAAGTAATGCTTCAACCGATCGATGACCATTTCAGGGACGTCTTCAATATCCTGATAATCTCCGTATACTGCATCATGGTTTAATACGGCCACAATTTTATCGTCCGCCTCATGGCCGTCAAGCATACGGAATCCTCCGATTGGCTTTGCGCTCACAATGATATCCCCGTGGACAATGCTTTTTTCTGTGAGTATACAGATATCTATGGGGTCACCGTCACCCTCAATGGTTTTGTCATCAAGCTTATTACGGCTGATTTCCGCCACGGAGTCACCGGAATAGGTTTGAGGAATAAATCCGTATATGGCGGGAACGACATTGCTGTATTTTTGGGGGCGGTCCAGATAGAGATACCCGCTGGCTTTATCAACCTCATATTTTACCGTATCCGTTGTTACCATCTCAATAAAGGCGGTAATTACCTCGGGAACGTTATCGCCGATAGAAATTCCGTGCCAGGGGTGAGACTTATAACGAAGGCCCATGAGACGGGCGACAATGGGATCAACTATCTTGTTTGACATTTTTGAGGTCTCCTTCTTTTTTTGATATAATAATATACTACGGAACGTTCTTTTGCAAATTCTTTTTAGTATTGTCATGATGATGCCCGTTTTGCAGCAAGGTGTACCGCAGCTATAAGACTGGCGGGGGAGGCTGCATTTTTTCCTGCAATATCAAAGGCAGTACCATGCCCCACAGAGGTACGGATAATGGGGAGCCCCACGGTAATATTCACTCCCTTTTCGAAATCCCGGGATTTCAGCGCAACAAAACCGTGGTCATGCAGCATGGAAACCACTCCGTCAAACTTTCCACGGAAGGCATTCATAAATACCGTATCCGGCGGGAGAGGGCCCCGCACATTAATTCCCTCATTTTGTGCCTGAATAACTGCGGGAAGAATATGCTCCCGATCCTCTGAGCCGAATATGGTATTTTCCCCTGCATGGGGGTTTAGACCCGATACGGCTATGGCGGGGTTTTTTCCGCCCAGGTGGGTCAGTTCATCATGGAGCAGGCGGATATTTCTGTATACTCTGTGGGGACGTATTAATTCCAGAGCCTGTCTGAGCGAACAATGGCTGGTTACGTGTACCACGGATACTCCGTCAAGATAAAACATCATTGTGTAGTTTTTACTGGTGGTCTTTTCAGCAAATATTTCTGTATGCCCCGGATAGGTATAGCCGGCTTTGTGCAGGGATTCCTTGTGTATGGGTGCTGTGGTTACGCCATGGATTTCCGCATTCATCGCCAGGGTAATTGCCCTGTCAATACAGGCAAATGCAGCAGCTCCGGAGGATGCGGAGATTTTCCCCGGTGCCCATTCCGGCTCATCCGGCCCCGGTTCTATGATGCACAGCGCATCCTTTTCATATTCCCGTGGATGGGTGATTTTTTTCAGGGGCAGGTTGCATACTTCGGGAATGATTTTTTGGTATTCTGCAAAGACGTTCCTATATCCGATCACCACGGGCTGGATGGTTTCCCTGGTGGTGCGCTGAAAATATTTCATAATGATTTCCGGGCCGATACCGGCGGGATCACCCATGGTTATACCGATTATATTCTTTTTCACAGAACCTCTTATTGATAGAGTTTGATGAATGCCAGGCGCGCAACAAGCGGGTGCGGCAGCAGTTTTCTCCAAAAACAGGCAGCCCGGGATACCCTGTCCGGACAGGAAAATGCCTGATTTCTGTCAGCGGATTGTATGGATTTTTCCACCACCGTACGGGGGGAAATACATGAGTTGAAATATCGTTTCTGCCTCCCTGATTCCCCCCGGCTGATGATATGAAAATTGGTGTCCACCGAGGCGGGAGTGACCGTTACAACCTGAATGTTTTGATCCCTGATCTCTGCTCTCAGGCCCAGGGAAAAGCTGTTTACAAAGGCTTTTGATGCGGCATATACGGCGTAATTACCCAGGGGAGCAAAACCGGCACAGGAGGAGATATTGTATATGACACTTCCCGGTATACAGAAGGGGAGTACGGTGTGCGTAAGGCGTACAAGGGCCTGGCAATTAAGACGTATCAGTGAAAGCTGATCCGACAGAAGGCTGTGGGAAAAGGGGCCGTTTTTTCCACGGCCGGCGGAATTAACCAGATACCGGAGAGAAAGATTGGTCTTTTCCAGAGCTGCTAAAATCCTTTGCGCCAGGGCAGGATCACACAAATCACCTGCAAATATCCGAACGGAGGTGGAGCAGCGGGCCTGGACGTCCTCCAGGGCTGATGCGCTTCGGGCTGTGATCCACAGCTGGCTGACGTCATTGCAGGAGTCCAGGGCATAGACGTATTCCCTGCCGATTCCCGAAGATGCTCCTGTAATAATTGCGATACTCATAAAAATCCCGGGGTTAAGCTTCCCTGAAAATATATTTTATCACCGGGGCTTAGTGTAAGGATCAACCTATGGCAGTACGGAATCAACGGGCCTGGATTATATACGGATGGGCTAATTCCGCCTATGCTCTTCCCGTTCTTGCGGCTTTTTTTCCCATACTTTTTTCGGAATACTGGGGCCGGGATCTTTCTGCCGGTGCCGCGCTGTCATGGCTCGGGGCGGCCAATTCCTGGGCGGGATTAGCCGTTGCCGTCCTTTCTCCCTTTGCCGCAGCCCTGGCCTCCACTTCAGGAAGGAGAAAATCATATCTTATTGTATGGGCACTTGTCAGCATTGTTGCTACCTTGGCCCTTTCAGGAGTTGGTCCGGGAATGTGGCCCATTGCCCTGGGTATATTTGTCCTTTCCCAGACCGGGTTTCAGCTTTCGGTATTATTCTATGACACTCTGCTCTACGATGTTTCCACAGCCGGGGATCGCCATATGGTATCCGCAAAGGGCTTTGCCTATGGATATCTAGGCGGGGTTATTCTTTTTATAATCAATATCGGTCTGACCCTTTTTCATACGTCTCTTCCGATATTTGATACGGCACAGGAGGCCCAGAAATTTGCCCTTTTCTGTGCCGGGATGTGGTGGTGTATCTTTGCTCTGCCCCTGTTTACCTCGCGTTTTACGGAACAGGTTGATTCTCCGCCCCGAAAACGGTTTCGTGAGGTGATGCGCCTTCTCAGGCAGGATTTCTCCATTATCCGGGCAGACAGGGATATCTTCTTCTTTCTTGTGGCCTATTGGTTTTATATCAACGGTGTGCTGACAATTATTTCCATGAGTTCCGGGGTTGCCCTTTCCCTTGGTGTCAACAGCACGGGTATCATTACGGCCTTAATATTTGTGCAGTTTGTGGCATTTCCATTTTCCATTATCGCGGGGAAGTGTGCCGGCAGAGGACGGGCCAGGGGCGTTCTGACTGTGATTGTGTGTATGTATGCGGTCCTGGTTTTTTTCTCCGGATTTTATTTGCGTGATGCCCGCAGCTTTTTTGTCCTTGCACTTTTTGTGGGAATGCTTCAGGGCGGCGCTCAGGCTTTGAGCAGGTCATATTTTCTCAGTATTATTCCTTCAGACAGGCAGACCTCATTTTTTGGCATTTATTCAATGGTGGGGCGGTTTTCCATGGTGCTGGGACCCGCCTTGATTTCCGCCCTTACCTACGGGATCGGCGTTGTTCTTCAGGATCGGTTTTTTTATACCCTGGTCCTATCACGCAGTATGCGTCATTGGCCTATGCGAATGGGGTTTTCATCGATTTTTGTGTTTTTTGTGTGCGGTGCGTTTTTTCTGTTCCGCATCAGAAAAAAAGGATGACCATACCCCCGAAGATATTCGCAGGGGATTGTATTCCTTACAGGTGTGAACCATGGCAGTACCCTTTGCGAAATGAGGCAGTATCCTGCTCCGGGCAAAGGCGGATGAGAAGCCGTTCTGAAGAACAAATTTTTTATACATATCGCCTTTAGTATCAAAAGGATATACCCCCTGAGCCAAAAAAATGTTCTGCGATAGTTTGTGTGCTCTCCCATGACCGTTGTAGAGGGAGAAATTTCTGTAGCCTGCTGTTTCTGCACACCTCATAACCCGTTGGTTCCACAGCCCCAGCGGGAAGGACAGTGAGATGACCTCCCGGTTGATAATATCTTCCAGATCCCCCTTTGATTTTTCAAGCTCATAGCGGCACAGTGATGTGCTGAGTTGTCGCAGATCCCGGTGGCTTGTTGTATGACTGCCTATCTCAAATCCCCGCTGTGAGAGACTCTTAAGGTCCGCTGGTGAGAGCATTTTTTTGTTTTTGTACACATCATAAACCGGTCCACCGGTCAGGGTATTGGTGATGATGAACAGCGTTGCTGAGCAGTTGTACTCTTCAAGAAGGGAGGCCGCCATGGAGGCAATACTGAAAAACCCGTCATCAAAGGTCAGGGCAATATCAGCCCCGCCGCCATAATCCCGGATTGAGGTTATTCTGCGGTAGGGCACTACTGCCTGCAGAAGGGTCTGGAATTGTGAACGGGAAATTTCGGACAGGTGAGCGGGTATTTTTTTGTCCCGATATATATTATGTACCAGTATACACCTTTTTTTTTCCGGCTTCTGACGGTTCAGAAGAAGAGCTGTCAGGCCTGCTGTAAAGGGAACCAGGGTGATACAAAGGATGATATAAATCACAGGACTCTAACGTCTGGAGCTGAGTATGAAAGATAAAACATGGTTGTGTCCCTTCTGCTCATATGAACTGAGTGAGGATGCAACCTTTTGTCCGCGGTGCGGATCCGACGAAAATACTGGCTGGTCGCAGGAGAGTGACTACGATCAAAACGATCTTGCCGATCATGATTATGAAGCAAGCCTGAAGGAGGAATTCGGCGATACGGAAAGAGACAGGGCATTTCAGGTCTTTATGAAAACCGTAATACTTCTCACGGTTCTGTTTCTTACCGTAGTGTTACTTGGCATAATTTGACACGTCAATATTGAGAAAGGGATCATTTTCTATTTTCTCGTAGAGTTTTGCCAAAAGGGGAAGCAGGTTTTCCCGTTCATTCTCCATTGCGTATTTTACTTTGCGGATGCTTGAACTTTCGGGAAAAATGGCCGTAAGAATATTGTTACTGTCTGTCTGCTCTATGTAGATTGTCATTTTCCTGCCCGCAAGCTGAATATCCCTAAAGCCGTCTTCGTCAATAAGATTTGCGATGGAATTGCTTGATGCAAAGGTCCCGGAAACCAGGGCAGAGATAGATGTTGCGTCGTATTTGCAACTTTGTGCCTGGAAGCTGATAAGCCGTCCGGATTTATTTATCAGAAGCAGTATTTCCGATTTGCTGGTATCAAGTATGCGGGTTAATATGACATTTATATTAAATATGTCATCCGGTCTCAGTAACAGATCTTCCTTCATTGCTCCTCCGGACCTCTATTTATTGAAAAGATTATCTAAAAAGTTTTTCTTGTATTTTGGGTTTACCGGTTTTTTCCGGTTTTTTCTGTTGGTATTGTCTACGGTACTGAAAAAAAGCTGATTATCATCAATATCATCGTCCTCATTATTTTTTTTTTCATCATTTCCCAGGTTTTCAAGATCCAGGGGAGCATCATCCTCATCATCTTCGATGAAGCTGTTTGAAATGAGACTGTCACTGTCATCGATATCAGCTTCCTGTTTTTGAGGGGCAGGCTGTGCTTTCGGCTCAGGGTCATCTATGACCAGCTGCTCCAGTTCCAGTTCAGTTTCGAGGAGATCGGCGGAATCATCATCGGGATAATCATCAATGCTGTCCAGCTCCATATCAAGTTCCACTTCATCAGTATCTTCCCCGGCGGGTGAACGGCCTTCGGATGAGGACTCTTTCCGGTCTGAAACCACGGGCATTTCCTGTGTCTTGGAAGTGGACAGATCAAGGAAGGAATCATCAAGATCTATTTCCTCATCCGGAGATTCCTCCTGTGGGGGCTGTTGCGCAGGATCGCTGGTATTGCCGCGAAGCAGCTGTCGTTTCTGTTCTTCAAATTTACGCTGCTGCTCCTCCAGCTCCCGTTTCTGCTTTTCAAGAAGCCGCTGTTGCTCTTCTATCTGTGCCTGCAGGTTTTTTTGATTCGGGTTTCCAGCGGGAGGGGCGGGCTTTTTTCGGGGAGCCGGGGTCGGTTTTGCAGCTTTTGGCGGAGCAGGGCGGTCGGATTTCATGGTCCGATGCAGTCCGGGTTGGTTGGGCGTACTGTATTTCTGGTTGAGGATATCAATAACTTCCTTACCAATTATCTTAAGAGTTTCAAAGACTCCTTTTCCTTTATTGGCAATGGCACCCTGATAATCAGTATTATACCGGTTGAGTTTCTGATTGAGAACCTCCGCAGGAAGTGCATCGGGTTTGTCGCGTTTATTAAACTGCAATACCACGGGAATGGTTTTTAAATCGTATCCATACTCGGCGAGATTTTCCTCCATATTGTTGAGGCTTTCAATATTTTCCGCCATTTTCTTTTCTGAGGAGTCCGCCACAAAAACAATACCATCCACACCGCGCAGAACAAGTTTCCGAGTGGCATTATAATACACCTGTCCCGGTACGGTGTACAGCTGAATTTTTGTTGTAAAGCCGCGTATCTTACCCAGGTCTATGGGGAGAAAGTCAAAAAAGAGTGTTCTGTCAGCCTCGGTTGCAAGGGACACCATATCACTTTTTGATTTGTCGGGAGTTTTCTTGTGTATTATTTGCAAGTTTGTCGTCTTGCCGCTCAGGGCAGGTCCGTAATAAACTATCTTGACGTTTATTTCTCTTGCAGCATAATTGATTGTTGCCATAATAACCTTCGTTATCTGTTAATGGAACGTTCTTTCCTTATCTTAATATAATAATATATTATCGTATAAATTGAGAAATATTGAAAATACGTTCATCTCTTTCAGGATTCCTATTCATTCTGTTCTTCTGCACGCCGGATACTTCTTTTGAAGAACCAGTGTTCTCTCATTCCGTTAAGAATTGCTTTTAAATGGATTACGGAAGAGTCTATCTCCATGAAACTTTCTTTCATAACCGGAGGAATTGCAGCGGTGGAATCCGTGAGTTCTTCCACCTTGGCGGTTACTTTTTCCATGGAGTCAACCACATTCTGAGCTTTCAGGGCAAAGGTATCCAGGTTATGGGCCATGGTAACACCCTCACGACCAAGACGGTCCAGGGAGCGGATGGCCTGCTGCAGATCCGTAAGAAAGGGGGGGACATCCTCCAGTATTTGCGGTATTTCGTCAATGGATAGGTTCATATTTTCAACAAGGCTTACTGCCTGAGCAAGGAAATAGAGCAGTTCTTCCGAGAGTTCCTCATCGGAAATTAGAGTGCTCATCACTCCTTCTCCGTAGGCAATCTGATTGAGGATGGAATGGGCGCTTCGTGACATGGTTGTCAGGCGATGCACCATTTCCTCTATGCGGATGAATTCGTAGGAAGTGAGGGTGTCGCCGTGACGAATGGCTGCAGCTTTTGTTGAGGAGGGACGAATATCAATAAGCCAGTCGCCCACCACAGTCTGTTTTTGCTTTATCATGCATTTGCTGTCATTTCTGACCATTTCCATGTATTGATCCTCAATACTCATCTGGATGTCGAGATAGCCGTCTTTATTCAGGTTCATATTTTTAATATACCCGACTTTCTGTTCCATTATGGTGACGCTGTTGCCTCTTTCAAGTGGTATGCCGTGATCAATGCGCAGGAAGATATCCGACTGAGGGGTAAAAAACTCAGAGCTGATTAAAAACTGTATAAGCGTGGCCGAAATAATCAGCAGCGGTATCAGTACAAAAAGACCCACAATATGGGTTCGATACCGATAATAAAAGGGGTCCTGATTATGATGTTCAGTGGTTTTGCTCATGGGTTTCCCTGCTTTTGAAACTCCTGTATACATTATAATTATGAAAGAAGTGTACCCGGTGACCGTCCAGATAATATATATGAGAATTGATTTGTTCTATCAAAGAATCGTCCCCTGTGGCGATAATTATGGATTTTTCCGGCACCTGCTTTATAATGGTAAGGGTTTCGACAATCTTCTTAACCTGTAATGGATCAAGGCTTTCGGTGGGTTCGTCAAGAAGCAGTACGGAGGGTGACGTGATGAGCGCACGCGCTATGGAAACCAGCTTTTTCTGTCCTGAAGACAGGCGTTCCGGTAAATTATATTTTTGTTTGTCAAGCTCAAATTGGCGAATAAGGGCGTTTGCCTTTTGATCGATCACATCCGCAGGATAGTGGCGGTGATACCGCAGGGGAAGCGCCAGATTATCAAAGACGGGAAGAAAATTGATAAGTGTCGGCTGCTGAAAGGATACACCGCTCTGGAGCCGATACTGCTGAAGCGGTGCCTCAGGGAGTCGGGAAATATCTTCATCATTCCACAAAACCCTTCCCGTGGGCGGGGATTTGATACCCGCAGCGAGCTCCAGAAGAAAACTCTTGCCGCTTCCGCACGGCCCCGTAAATATACTGGTACTTCCCTCATCAATGGTGAGGTCTATGGAGGGATATCTTCCCACATGGGAGTACATGGCAAGTCCGCGTGTTTTTATGGAGAACATTTACAGTAATCCCCTGCGTATAATGGTGGAGCACAGAAAGAATATTATATTTGTCAGGAGGATTAAAATAATTGACGTTACCACCGTTCTGAATACGGCGCGGGGAACAATACGAATGCTTTTGACGGTGAGACCGAAAAAACTTGATATCGTTGCGATAATGGAACCGAATATTAAACATTTGAAGGTAATAAGGAAAATATCCCAGATGATGAAATTTCGCAGTATCTGTTCAGTAAGAATAATAATGGGACGTCCGGTTAAGAGGCTTGTTGCAGCAAGGCCGGCCCCCATTACAATGGCGGTAAAATAAAAATTCAGAGCCACAATGGAAACCGTTATTCCAAGAAAGTTGGGAATGCACAGATAATCAATGGCGGGGATGCCCATGGCCTTAAGAGCATCTATCTCACGGGTGACGTTCATATTTCCCAGAAAGGTGGTAAAACCTGATCCGGAACGGCCGATAATAACAATGGCCGTAAGAAAGGGGCTTATCTCCTTTGCGATAAGGGCCATAATGGTGCCGAAATAGGATGTGACATCAATATTTGTTACATTATCAACAAGCTGCATTGAGAGTACCGTTCCCAGGGATACGGCAATTAGTGTGATGGTCATCAGGGCATCAACGCCGCTGAAAAGGATCTGATTTGTCAGCTGATGAAAGTCAACCCTCGTTTCCTTTTTAAAAAAAAGGCGGGTCATCATATCATAGAAAAGTTCAAGGAGCTCCCTGCCGGTTATAACCGTATATATGGCTGAGGTTCCAAGATGATTTAAAACAGCCTTCATGGCGTCTCCTGACAAATATTGGCAAGTCCGCGCAAAGTACTTGCATTCCAAAACAGACTATAAGTATAATATAGTATTATCAGTATGTAAATATATTTTTATCACGGGGATTTTTAAAATGAATTATACACGTGCCAAAGCCTGTTTTCAGGTTTTTCTGTTGCTGGTTACGGTGTTTGGGGGAGAATCGGATATCTTTACCGGCATGGGGGAGTCCCGCAGTGACGGTGAGCGGGGAGCTCGGAAAAATGCTCTTTGGACGTTTGCTTCCACCCTTATTGCACCGGGTGTCAGGGCAGAGAATGAAGAACAGATCCGGCAGATATTATTTGGTGCTCTTGATACCTGCATAGCCGCTGAGGATGTACTTTCATCGCACAGGGAATACGGGTTATACAGTGTTGAGTCGCGCATAGATATTCGAGAGGATGTTGTTATTGATCTTTTAAGCTCCCGTGGGTTTCTTTCATCTAAAGAGGTTCAAAAACCGTCCATACTCCTTCTTCTCGATGAATACACTGAAGGTGAACGGGTCAAAGGGAATGTGGTAACCCATGTTATTGAGGGCGAACTGACCAATCGCGGGTATTCCCTGGTTGATTACGATCAGCTTGAAGAACTTCAGGGACAGCGGAATGAACGTGAAGACATTGCTTCTTTGGGGTTTTCCCGGGGAGCTGATATTATTATTCGCGGTCGTGTTGATGTGTCTGCTCCCCGGGTGCAAAAAGCCTATGGTGTTTCCCAGATATCAGTTCCCGTTACGGTGAATGCCCGGGTGATCCGGGCGGATAATGCGGAGATTATCACCTCCCTTTCCGAACGGGTCATACAGCGTACCATGGATGAGTTCAGTGCCCGGGATGACGGGCTGCGCAAGGGTGGGGCCCTGATTTCCGAGGGAATTGATGCCGCACTGGAAGAATACTGGCGGGAGAGTGTTTTTGGTTTGCGTTCCCTGGAGCTTATTGTTTCCTTCCCGGACTCAGAGAAACTACGGAATATTGAATCGAATTTCCAGGAGTTGTCCGGAATTAAGGATATTCAGCTGCGGTATATGGAGAATAATACCGGCGTATATGATGTGCGCGTGCTGGGGACTGTTCAGGCCCTGCGTGAAAGTATCGAGGAGTCAGGCGACTGGCGTATTACCGCCCTTTCACCGGGTAAAATAGCTCTTCAGGGTGCTGAAGACGCACCGGAAAAAGAAGTGGGATATACTATTGAAACTCCGCATTTATCCATAGGGGCTGCAGAAATAGAACCGATTTTTCCGTCACGTCTGCATTATTATGAAAACAACGATATTGCCATGGTGCAGTGTTCTATAGATCAGGGCAGCGTAGATGATCTGCGGGTGCAGGTGAATATTCCCGATCTGATGGAGCTGCCGTCTGAAAAGGTCGTTTCTCTTCGGGCGGGGGAAGAAAAATCAATCTCTATGAATCTTTTGCTGAGTGCGGAAAAACTTTTGGATTTTTCATCTCAGCGGCGTGTTCCCGCCGACATATCCCTGCGATATTATCGTGATGGGCAGGAGCAGGTTCGCAGTCTTACAGTACCCGTACAGGTATTTACCCGAAACGGGCTGGACTGGAATAATCTTCCAAGTCTCGGTTCCTTTGTTACCTATCAAAATCCCACGGTGGCCCGTGTAAGCCGTTGGGTTATTTCCTCCTCTGAACGAAGCGATGTCCTTCCCGATGATGTGAGTGATGCTGTTGCTGTCTTCAGCGCCCTTCGCGAGCATGGCTTTACCTATACAAGCGATCCCGTAACCATTGCCGCTTCAGGGCTTGATCAGGTATCCTTTCCCCTGGAGACACTGGAAAACCGTACCGGCGATTGTGATGATTTTGCCGTATTATATGCCGCCATGCTTTCTGCCCTGGGTATTCCTGCGGCGTTTATCGTGTATGAAGACCATGTTCTGACCATGTTTAATACGGGGGTCTTTGAAAAAAACGCGGATGTTTTCGGTGTGGACCGGGAGAAGGTTATTATTCATAACAATCAGTGCTGGATTCCCGTTGAAACAACCATGCTGAGAGATTCCTTCCTTGATGCCTGGCATGCAGCGGCCAATCGTTTCCGTCAGAGTGCGGCAGACGGCGCTTCAATTGAAATTATGGAAGTGGCCAGGGCCTGGGATAAATATCCGCCCTTTGATTACGGCAGGACGTCGGATATTTCCTTTCAGACTGTTGCTTCAGCCATCCGCAGTGATATCAAACTGATTGAAGACTATACACAAAACAGCATACACCGCGTTATCACAACCCTTGAAAACAAATCAGACCGTTCTGTGCGGGAGGACAATCGTCTTGGGCGGCTCTATGCACGTGCGGGAAATATCGACAAAGCACGGGAGTCTTTTTCCGAGCTTGTGGGGCAGCACGGTTCCAATGCGGCGTTACGGAATAATTATGCCTGTGTGCTGTTTCTGATGGGTAATGAAGATGATGCATTTAGAGAAATTAATGAGGCCCTGGCAACAGAACGGAGTACAGAAATCCTAAGTAACAAAGCGCTGTTTTATTATGTGTCATCCCGGGATGATGCACAGGAGGAATTCCGCCGCATGGTGCAGGATATATATACAGAATCCGGTGATCCTGCCGTTTTTGACCGCCTCCTTGGTATACCGGTAAGTGCTGAACCAACCCAGCGTGCTTCCGAGCAGTCCGGAACGGATCAGAGTATCGATAAGAGCCGATTGCAGGATATGATTCGTCAGCAGGTTCGCGCCGATGACATCGACACAGAGGAAACAGAAGATACCTATGGGGGAAATGTTATGCCCTTTGGCGGAGTACGCGGAGCAGATCCGACACAAATAGGGCAAATCCGTGATCTTCTGGTATGGATGGAATTATGAAAAAAACACCTTCTTCATCTCCCCGCAGCGTAAAATATCAAAAGCAGAAGCTTCTCTGGGCCGGATTGGTTTTTTCCTGTGCCCTTGTGGGGCTTTTGTTTTCAATTCCCTTTGTAGGTGTTCAGGAATGGCGGATGTATGATTTCTGGATGCACAATGAAAATCCTGCGGATATTTCACAAAACGTGGCCGTGGTGGGTATCGACGAAGATTTTTTTGAGGTTCTGGGGTTTCCCTGGCCCCTTGCAAAGGATGAGTATGCGAAAATAATGATGATGCTTGACGATTTCGGTGCCCGGGTCACCGCCTTTGATATCATATTTATCGACCGCATCCGAAATGACGATGATTATCTTTTTACTCAGTACCTCAGTCATTCTCCTTCGGTGATACCGGGATATGGTTTTGTTATTCAAAGCTCTGAAGGCGGACGGGGGATGATCCCCGGGCGGGATCATGTTCTGATGGAGGAATTTTCCCTGGGTGAGGGAAATCTTTTTTTTGACAATCGTTCAATCAGGCGTATACAGCGTCCCTACGATGAGATCCTGACTGCCGCTCACCATGCCGGATTTATTAACCGCGCCTTCCCCATGCCTGACGGAGTGGATCGAAAAATGCCCCTGGTCCTTTCGGCAAATTCGCGGATATATCCATCCCTTGCGCTCCAGGCGGCGGCCCTGGTTTCCCGGGACAGTCTGCGATATGATTCCCGGAAAAACAGTATTACTCTGGGAGACCGTCATATCGATCTGAACAGCGAGTATGGTATTACGGTAAATTTCAAGGATTCCATTCCCTTTTATCCCCTGAGCAGCCTGTACAAAAAGTATAATTCCTATCTCCGGGGAGATCTGGACAGTCTGCCAAATATCTTTAACGGTAAGGCTGTTTTTGTGGGAAGCGCTGCAGAAACGGTGGGCGATCTGGGGTTAACTCCCGTTTCATCAAAGTACAGCGGCGGGCGGGCCCCCATTGTAAAACTGCATGCGCAGACGGCGCATACTGTTTTGAAGAATACCCCCATTCGGGATCTGGGGTATATCAGCTCCCTGATACTTTCCTTCGGTATGCTTCTTCTGCTCTATATGGTGTTTTCATTTTTTCCAAAGAAATATCTTTTTGTAGCGATCCCCGTTTTGTTTATCGGCCTCTATACTGCTTCGTATCTCCTGTTTCATCAAAACATATTTCTTCCCATGGGGCAGGCATTCGTATCCCTGTCGCTGTTTAGTGTTATCGGAATCATAGTGGATTATCTGGAGGATAACCGGGAATACAAATATCTCACCTCCTTATTCAAAACCTATCTTTCTCCTCAATACATTGAAGAGATGGCGCAAAGCCATACGATTCCAAAGCTGGGCGGGGAAGATGTCTACGGAACAGCTTTTTTTACAGATATTGAAAAGTTCTCCACCTTTTCTGAAAAATTTGATGATCCACGGGATCTTGTGGCAATACTCAATACGTATTTCTCAACCATGACCACCATTCTTCTTGATAATAAGGGAACCCTCGACCGATACAGCGGAGATGCGATTATTGCCTTTTTCGGCGCACCGCAGAAAATAGAAAAAAGTGCCTCTTATGCCTGCAAAACTGCTTGTGAAATGCAGGAGGCGCTTCGAAAGCTGTCTCAGATGTGGCGCGATGATTCCCGGCTTTCCGGGAAGGTTACCAGTATGAATACCCGTATCGGTATTAATACGGGCCGTTTTGTAACAGGGAATATCGGCTGTGATATTCGAATGAATTATACCATGATCGGTGACAGCGTTAATCTTGCAGCGCGGCTTGAGTCGGCGGCAAAGCAATACGGTGTGTGGGTTCTTGTGGGGGAGAACACATACGAAGAAGCGGGCGATGAATTTCTGTTCCGGGAGATTGATCAGATCACTGTGGTGGGAAAAAACCGTCCGGTCCGCATATATGAGCTTATTTCACGCGGGGATATTTCTGCGGAGGAGAAACAACGTATCTTGAAATTGAAAGATGCCTATGGGACGGCCCTGAAACTCTATTACGCCGGAGAGTTCTCAGCTGCTGCAGAAGCGTTTAAAAGCGCTGCAGTATGTGAGCTTCATGCACAAAAGACAACACCGTCTGCGGTAATGGAGCAGCGATGCAGGGATTTGGCGCAGAATCCTCCAAAAGACTGGCACGGAGTGTATTCTATGAAGAGGAAGTAGGAGGTCTGTGTTTGTTCAGGCGATCCCAGGAGAAAAACTGCCCCGGGTCGGTTTTTATATCAGAACGGAGACCTTCATCCACGGCTTTTTTTCCTGCCACATCCTCATGGCCCAGTATGCGGGTGATCCTATGACGATTTTGCAAATCCTGCACAAGAGGCGAGAGTGAGGCGTACTGAGCTTCGGTAAAGGGATAATTACCTCCGGCAAGTTCGATTCCAATACTGAAGTCATTCACGCCTGTGCGGTTGTCCGGAGGCGGCATTTGGGATTTCCCGCAGTGCCATGCCTTTTTTTCCTCCGGCACAAGGTGATGAATCTCCCCGTTTCGCAGAATAAGATAGTGGGCACTTACTTCGTAGAACAAAAAGAGTGAAATCAGTTCATCGGGATCATGGGGAGATCCGGGGGAGGTGTGTACGGCGCTCATAGCATGAATAATAAGGGTGTCAACCGGGTTTTTGCGCTCCTGCCACAATTCTTTTATATCTTTATTCTGCAGGGCTTTTCCCACTGTTGTATTTTGATAGGGGCGGGTATTTTTCTGCCAGAGATAGTTTTGAATAATTTTCACAAAGGACTCCTTTTTGAATCGGTACGTATTTGTAACCGGCGCAGGTCGGCGGCTTGGATTTGAAATAACAAAACATCTTCTTCAGCAGGGGTATGGCGTTATTGCCAATTACCGGACAACTGCTGAACATCTTTTACAGCTGCAGGCCGATAATCCTCAATATACAAAATGCCTTGTATTGTGTCAGGCAGATTTGATAAAAGATTTCCAGCGGGTGGTAGAGGTTTTTCAACACTGGGGGGAGCGTATGGCCGGGTGTATTCATTCGGCATCACTGTTTTTTCAGGGGGATATTTTTGATGATTCCGCGTATCAGAAAATGTACGCCATTCACTGTGATATTCCCCGGCGGCTTACTGCTCTTTTTGTCGAAAAGGGCCGCAGTGGTTTTGTCACCCATCTGGTGGATGCAAATATAGCTCGCCTCAACAAAAAATATCAGGCCTACCGGACCAGCAAGCTTATTCTTGAGGAATTGATTCGGCAGATGGCTTTTGCCGCAGCTCCCGATGTACGGGTAAATGGGATTTCCCCGGGAACTGTGCTTCCTCCAGTTTCATCGGCTTATGACGGTTATATTGCGGCGGATAATAAGGCGTTTACCCAGTATTCAGTTTCCGTAAACGATATTCTGGAAGGAGTGATCTATCTTATGAATACATGTTCCGTGACAGGTGAAATTCTCCACATTGACGGAGGGGTACATTGCCGGTAGGAGCACGTTCGATAAAATGGTATGCGGATTTGCACAAACGGGCAAATCGGATGTCCGAGGGGTATTTCATGGCCGAGGGACGCCGGGTGGTACAGCAGCTTGTGGCAGGTGGGCTGATTCCTGTTGAAATTCTCTCTACGGAAAAAAAAACGCTCTTTGGAGCACCTGATATACCTCTTCGATCTCTGACGCAGTCTCAAATGAAGAAGATCGGTTCCACTCAAACTCCGCCCTCACTTATGGGCGTTTTTTCCGTGGGGGATTTTTATTCGTACCGTCTTCCTGCAGAGTGCGGTGAGCGAATTCTCTTTCTTGAGGATGTACAGGATCCAGGCAATATCGGTACCCTTCTGCGCAGTGCCGTGGCCTTTGGATTCTCCGGTGTTATTATGACCGATGGTTGTGCAGACCATCTTTCAGCAAAGGTTGTTCGGTCCACGGCGGGAGCCCTGTGTCATGTGTGGATTCGCCGAAGCAGTTCGGTCTTTCAGATGCTGCATGATTTACACTCCCGGGGGTATCGTATTATTACCCTTGACCTTAATGGCCACCGTGTTCTTCCTTCCTGGTACAGGGAGCGCCTGATCCTTGGGCTTGGAAATGAGGGAGCGGGAATAAGCACGAAACTTAAAAATATCAGCGACTGGATCTATACCATTGATTTTGAATCGCAAAAGATTGAATCCCTCAATGTCTCCGTGGCTGGCTCCCTTGCCATGCAGGGAGTATATAAAAATTAAAATAATCTTGCATTCTCCACCGTATAATTTATAATGAATAAAAAAACAGGATAGCCATATGAAAAGTTTAATTGTGGAAGATGATTTCAGTTCCCGTATTCTTATGCACAAAATGCTGTCTCCCTACGGTGAAGTACATATTGCGGAAAACGGTACGGAGGCATTGAAAATACTTGCCGGGGTTTCCCATAAAGATGACTGGTATAATCTCATCTGTCTTGACATTATGATGCCGGAAATGGACGGCCATGCCGCTCTTGAGCGAATTCGTCATATGGAAGATGACATGGGGTTGCGGCCTGTTGAGAAGTCAAAGATAATTATGACAACCGCCCTTTCTGACGGAGAGAGCGTGGTGGGGGCATTTAAACGCAATTGCGATTCCTATATTGTGAAGCCCATAGAGCGGCCGAAGCTGATAAAACAGTTAAAGAAGCTCTCCCTTATATAACCTTCACTTGTCAAAATAATGAGATTTTATTCACAACAGTGAAGAAAATTTCGTTACCCTATTTCCGATTATTTATATTGAATTGATTTATACTGAATCTATTTATCAAAAATATCTGGAGGTATTTAATGGCATTATCAGCCTTACCCCCGCACGTAAAAATAACGGACGAAGTTCGTGATGTGCTGGAAAACTGTAAAAGTCTAACCATTGCGGTAAACTCGGATGAGCTTGTCAAACTGGCAACCAAGGATGCCCGGGATGACGGATGGCATTATGTGGAATATGATGTTCCCGGCAAGGGAACGGTTCTTGAAAATAAAGTCTGCAACGTAAAAAACGGGATTTCTGCCAATTATGTTGAAGCCTATATGCGTCGCCGTGACCCCAATGCCATGGTTATTGCCGATGAACTTCCCTCTGATAAGGTTACCTATAAGGAGCGTTTCGGTGATGAGTTCGATGGAACCCGGAAAGAAGCCCTTGAATGGCTGAAAACCCAGGATCTGGCCGTGTTTTTCTTTTATTCCGGTGTAAAGGAATGCGGATATCCCACCATTGCCATCGCTCCGGCAAATGCAGGGTTCTTTGCTCTTGGCCTGGCTCTTTTACAGGGCATTGTTGATATTGAAAAGGAAACGGAAGAATTTAATGTCCGGGGCGCTCTTTTTGTGGCTCCGCCATTTCGTCATACCCATTTTGACGGAAAACAGGTTGTGGTGCATAACAGAACAGAAACCTATCATGAGATATTCAGTTTTAATCTCTATCCCGGTCCGAGTGCGAAGAAAGGTATTTATTCAATACTTCTGCATTTTGGACAGCTGGAAAACTGGCTTACGGCCCACGCATCTTCCGTGCGGGTAACCACTCCTTACGGAAACAAAACGGTCATAATGCACGAAGGTGCATCCGGGGGCGGTAAAAGTGAAATGCTTGAGCATATTCACCGCAACCATGATGGCAGCATAATTTTCGGTACAAATACCGTTACGAATGAACGAAAGAAAGTTGTTATTCCTGAGGTATGCTCCCTTGAACCCAATACGGATGATATGACCCTGTGTCTGAATCACCATCAGAAGGGTGACGGAAAGCTCTATATCACCGATGCGGAATCCGGATGGTTTATTCGTACTGACCATATTACCCACTACGGATGTGACCCGGATATTGAAGCAAAAACAATTGCCCCCAAGGAACCTCTTTTATTTCTCAATATCGATGCTCAGCCCAACGGAACAGCTTTGGTATGGGACCATATTGAAGATGAGCCAGGGAAAAAATGTCCCAATCCGCGCTATGTCTACCCCCGTCATCTTTCCGAAGGGGTTGTTGAAGAGCCGGTCCCCGTGGATGTACGCAGCTTCGGTTTGCGTGCCCCCGTGTGTACAAAAGATTTTCCCACCTACGGAATTGTGGGTATGTTTCATGTTCTTCCTCCGGCCATTGCCTGGCTGTGGCGCCTCGTTGCTCCCCGTGGTTTCGGTAACCCCAGCATTGTTGATGAGGCAGGTATGCAGTCTGAGGGTGTCGGTTCATTCTGGCCCTTTGTTACAGGAAAAAGATACCGCTATGCAAATCTCCTTCTGGAGCAGGTTCGGGAATATGACAAAACCAAATTTATTCTTATCCCCAATCAGCATATCGGTGCATGGCATGTGAAATTTAATTCCGAATGGATTACCCGTGAGTATTTTGCCCGCCGCAGCGGCAGCGATTTTAAGAGAGATGAAGTGGTGGAATCCCGCTGTCCTCTTTTGGGGTATTCCATGAAAGAGGTCAATCTTGAAGGGCAGAGTTTTGCCAAGGAATTACTCCGGGTAGAGACACAGCCTGAGGTTGGTGAAAAGGCCTATGACATTGGAGCAGAAAAGCTTACAACCTTTTTTAAGGAGCAGCTTGATCTGTACAAGGGTGAAACCCAGCTTGATCCTCTTGGAAAGAAGATTATTGAAGCAGTCTATGATGATGCGGGCGTCAAAGAGTTTGACGGCCTTCTTAACAGCTGTTTCTAAATGCACAACATATCCTGTGTATAGGGAAAGGCAATCTGATTCAGATTGCCTTTCCTGCATCTTCGATACTATATTACTAGAGAACAGACGTCTACAACGGAATTGCAATGACTCAGTTTACGGATCGTGATTCACGACAAAATGATGCACAGCTTGCCTTTCTGGCCAATATCGGCCATGAATTAAAGACCCCCATGAACTCCATTCTCGGTTTTATTCAGCTGGTTCTCAAGGATGCACGTCTCCCCGATGAATTGCGCGAATATCTTGAGCAGGCAAATATTTCTGCGGATAAGCTTCTGCATATCATAGAGGCTCTTCTTGATTTGTCAAAGCTGCAGGTGGGAAAAATTCAACTGGATGCCCGGCCCTTTGACATTAATTACCTGATGGATACGGTGAAAAACTCCTTTGCCGATGCAGTACATCCCGGGGTGACCCTGCAGGTAATAAAGAACAATTACAACCGATATTTTTATGGTGACCCCCTTCGTCTTGAGCTGATTGTCAGCGAGGTGGTGAATAATGCGGTAAAATTTACTGAATCCGGAGCCATAACACTGTATCTGAAAAATGAAAAGCCGCAGGCCGGAGCAGATTCCCTGAATATGACGATCCAGATAAGTGATACGGGAATCGGCGTAAAGAAAGAATATCACAGGTTGATATTTGAACCATTTGCTCAGGTTGACGGATCTTCAACACGAAAACACGGTGGGATCGGCAGCGGATTGGCCATTGTTTCAGAAAGCGTCAAGCTCATGGGTGGATCAATTACATTCTCCAGTGAATATTCAAAAGGAACTGACGTTATCCTTACGCTGCCTCTGACACCGGCAAAAGCTGAAGAAGTAAATACCCATAAGAAAGTGTTTGGATACGTAAAGGAAACGATTCGTCCCATTTACTCCATACTTGTTGTGGATGATGTTGATATGAATCTGAATCTGGCCAAGGCTAATCTGGAACGCTTTGGACATCGTCCCCTGTTGGCCGGCAGCGGTATTGAGGCAATTGAAATATGTGAAAAGGAAATACCGGATATTATTTTCATGGACCTTCATATGCCTCTTATGAACGGGTATGAAGCCATTAAGCATATTCGGGATATTGCCCGGGATCATGACAAAAAGCCTGTGATAGTTGCCATGACAGCCAGTATTATAACTGATAAATCCGATAAAATCACGGATGCCCATTTTGATGCCGTTGTGTCAAAACCGATTAATTTTTCAAAGCTTATGGCACGTCTTGAATCCTTACTTGAAGACCGCTTTTCCACCCCCGCAATGGTGCCTGCCGGAAAGATGTCAGGGAAAACCGGTTCTGCACGACAGTATCGTGAATATCGCTGTGAGGAATTACAGAAGATTATCGAAAAACAGTTTGATTCCTATAACCCCGATGATATAATACCCTATATTGATGCCTTATCCTGTAAAGACAGCACTTATGATTTTGCACATATTAAAAAAGCGTTAAATGTGTACGATTTTGATCGTGCCTATGAGCTGTTTACTCAGTACGTGGCCGACTATAGTACAAAGGAGTGAGTATGTATAAAATATTAGTGGTTGATGATGAACCTGCCAATCTCAACCTGATACAGAATATGCTGAAAGATCAGTATCGCCTTTCCTTTGCCACCTCCGGAAAAAAAGCTATTGATATTGCAAAAAAAGTAACCCCTGATCTCATATTGCTTGACGTCATGATGCCTGAAATGGACGGATATGATACGTGCAGACGCTTAAAGGCCTCCATGGAAACCGCTGCGATTCCAATTATATTTCTTACGGCCCTTAAAGATACAGACAGTGAGATACGTGGTTTTGAAGCGGGGGCAGTTGATTTTCTTAAAAAACCCATAACCTCCCGTCTTCTTGTAGTAAAGCGCATTGAGACACATATTACCATATATAATCAGCAGAAAAAATTTCAGCAGGCCCTGCGTGAGCGCACCCGGGAGCTTAATATCAGCAATAAGGCCGCGGTTGCCATGCTTGCCGATGCCGGTCACTATAACGATACCGATACGGGGGTTCATGTCTGGCGTATGGGAGCCTATGCGGCGGCCATTGCCCGGGCAAACGGCTGGTCCATTGAAGATGCTGATCTTCTTGAGCTGGCTGCATCAATGCACGATACGGGAAAAATCGGTATTTCGGACAGTATTATAAAAAAACCGGCCCGTTTATCCGATCAGGAATTTGATACCATGAAGAACCATGCTGTTATCGGGTATGAAATTCTGCATATGAAGAAGGGGCATTCCAAACTCTTTTCTCTGGCGGCGGATATTGCCATGTATCATCACGAAAAGTGGAATGGCGCGGGGTATCCCACGGGGCTGAAGGGAACTGATATACCGGAATGCGCCCGTATTGCCGCCATTGCAGATGTATTTGATGCCCTTACCATGAAGCGTCCCTATAAAGAAGCCTGGCCCGTTGAAAAGGCGTTCAATCTGATACATAAGGACCGGGGAACCCATTTTGATCCTCATTTAACCGACGTGTTCTTTTCCATTCAAAACGAGATACTTGAAATTAAAGGTGAGTGGGATGAAAAGGAACGCAGCGATCAATATGAATGGTTTTATGATGAGCTGGAAAAAATAGAGTAATTTATTTTGTGTGCCGGCGTTCCCCTCTTTTGCACTGTCGCATCCATTCCAAAAACGATTCTGCATGTACTGAATTCTCTTCCGGAGCCCATGCACAGATGGTTTTGGGATTTCGGGGATTAAACGGCCCTGGTTTTATCTCCAGGAATGCTGATGGTTCATCTGCAATAACGGCATGTGCCTGTGCAGGAGGAATCTCGCATACCGGAGCTGCTGCGGGGGAGATTGGAATTATTCTTTCAACGTAACCCCGGGTATCAAAGAGAATAAGTCGCCCATTACCTCTCAGGATGGTAAATAATTCCCATAACCCTGTTGCGGGATGGACATGGGGTGGAATATAACTTTCAGGGGTCATGACATTAAGAAACCGCTGTACGGGATCTGCGTGTGAACAATGCAATTCATAATGCTCGCGTTTGCGGGGGTTACTCCGGGCTTTTTCCTCAAGGGATCTGAGTAGGGCTGTATCAATTATCTGGGGATCGGTCATTGATAACGGGCTCCGTAAAAATGGTGTTATAGGTGAAATTCCGGTTGCCCCGATATTGTGACAGAACCTTTGAGAGATAGGAGCGCAACGCCTTTCTTCCCGGGGGAGTGAGCAGAATGAGCCCAACCACATCCGTAAACAGGCCGGGAATCAAAAGTATTATTCCCGCTGCAAAAAGTATTGCACCGTCAATCATCTTAACCGCCGGAATGTTTCCCAAGCGCAGATCATTCTGAATCTGAACGAAGAGCGAAAGGCCCTGAAGGCGAGCCAGAAAGGCACCGAGAAACCCCGTGAGTATAATTGCTGTCAGGGTCGGCATGACACCGAATTGACTTCCCAGGGCGAGCAGGGTGTAGAGTTCTATAAGAGGGATACCAATAAACAGTAGCAGTAATTTCATCAGCATTAAGGTCTCCTATTCCAGAATGTCATTTGAACGTTTTACCGCGCAGAATTCCCCGCACATGCTGCAGTATTTTTCTGCACGCTGGCTGGGAGGAAGTGATTCACGGTAGGAACGTGCCTTTTCGGGATTTACACAGAGTGCATAGATACTGTCCCAGTCAAAATTCATTTTTGCCAGTGATATGGCATTATCACGTTCAACCGCAGCGGGATGGCCCTTGGCAAGATCAGCGCTTTGGGCGGCAATCTTTGAGGCAATAATCCCTTCTGTCACATCCTCAAGGGAGGGGAGCCGCAGATGTTCAGCGGGGGTTACATAGCAGAGAAAATCAACCCCGGCCATTCCCGCAAGAGCACCTCCGATGGCACCGGAAATATGATCATAGCCAATTGAGGTGTCCGTTGTCAAGGGACCGAGAACATAAAAGGGAGCATTACGGCACAGGCGTTTCTGAAGCTGAACATTGGTTACAATCTGATTCAGCGGCACATGTCCCGGTCCCTCCACAAAGGAACCTACGTTTTTTTTCCGTGCACGGTCAACCAGTTCTCCCAGAATCGAGAGTTCCTCTATCTGCACCCGGTCTGTTGCGTCTGCCGTAGCCCCCGGACGGAATGCATCTCCGAGGCTGACTGCCACATCATATTCAGCAAGAATATCAAGAAGACGGTCGTATTGTTCGTACAGAGGGTTTTCCGCCTGATTTTGATGTATCCATTCCATGATAATGGTTCCGCCGCGGCTGGTTGAGCCGCCCAGGCGTTTGACCTCTTTGAACCGCTGAACTGTCTGTCGTGTTACACCGCAATGAAGGGTTAAAAAATCCACTCCCTGGCGGCAATGATCTTCAATGACTGCAAACATCTCATCAGCCGTAAGATCAAGAACCGATTTCTTCTGCTCCTGAGCCCGAAAGGCCATTTCATAGAGCGGAACAGTCCCCACGGCAAGGGAGGTGCTGTTCAGTATTTCTTTTCTGATATGGGTGAGGTCACCGGCGGTGGAAAGATCCATAATTGCATGGGCACCGTGTTTTTCGCAGATTCTGACCTTTTCAAGTTCCCGTGATAATTCAGCCTGGGAAGAGGACGTTCCAATATTGGCATTTATTTTTATTGCCGTGTTTTCACCGAGGACAAGGGGAGGTATCGAACGCTGATTATTGCGAACGAGCGTAACGCTCCCGTCGGCAACGGCTGTGCACAGTCTTTGTTCTGAGATGTTTTCCTGCTGTGCCGCCCGGGCGATATCTTCATGTATACGGCCTTGTTTGGCCAGTTCCATTCGTGTCATTTTCTGCTCCTTATGGTATATAAAGATTAAAAATATATGCAAAACACAGAAAATCTGAAATTTATACCCCGGGGAAAGATTTTTTTGTCTCTGCCAAATAAATTTGATTATTTTCGTTTTTTAATACATATTATCCGTGAAAAAGCAAAATCTATTTTATTCTTAGTGTAGGGGAACATATGTCGGAAAATCAAAGATTGACTCCGGAAGAACTGGAATACTTTAAGAAACTGCTCCTTGAAGAACGTCAACGTGTATGTGAAGACCAGCAGAAGCTTGATGAGCAGAATCTTAAACAAACTGTGGAATCAGCGTCCGGAGAGGGAACACATTTCTCAAATCATATCGGAGATGCCGCAGCTGCGTCCTATGATCGTGAATTTTCCATGAATCTTGCGGAACGCCAGTCAAAATATCTTGAGCAGATTGATGATGCCCTATTGCGCATAAAGGACGGTACATACGGGATATGTATGGTTACGGGCAAGCGTATTCCCAAGGAAAGATTAGAGGCGGTTCTTGTTGCCAAGTATTCTATTGAGGGGAAGAAAATTAAGAATAAGTCAAAATTCGGACAGTAAGGAATTTGCTGCGTTCCGGGGTGTCCCACTCTGTTTTGTCTGTATTCTGATTCTGTGTATCCACTGCTGGGCGGATGAGCTGGGTTCTGAAGCTCAGGCAGAGGTTGAGCGTGGAGAAGTATATGAATATTCTCAGTGGCTGCTTGACAGTCTGATAGAGAGCGGATATCCCTTTGCACAGATACATACCCATCCTGAATCCACTGATTCCACCACTCAGTTTCGCCTGAGTATTGATACCCTGCAGCCCGTTGAAGAGGTTCGGTTGCGGCCCCGTTTTACGGAAAGAGAGCTGAGGAGCTGGCTCTACGAGGACTGGCTTACTGCTTATGAGTCATTGGAATATCTTTCTGATAATTTTGCCGATCTGCGCCGCAGTGTGAGGCGGATTCCCTATGTTTCTTCAATTACCTTTCTGCCTTACTATCGAAAAGACAGCATAGTGGTGTTTCCCCTGGAAATTGAAAGCGATTCAAAATTTTATTTCAGCGGCGGTGTATCCTACACAAATCAGACAGAACAGGGACTTTTAGGCGATTTTTCGCTTTCCCTGCTTCATCTGGCGGGTTTTGGGGAGGAACTCTTTCTGAGCTTTTTCGGTGACGGCACAGACAGTGATCTATCCGTCCGTCTGCGGGTGCCCCATATATTCAAAAGTCCCTTTCATTTACGGGGACAGTTTTCCCTTGAATTTCGGGGAGAAAGCTACAGTTATTTTCGATACTCCCTCGGAGGAGCCTATTCTGTATATGCTGATGATTTGGAGCTTTTTCTTGCTGTGTCCGGTTATGAAACACGTAATGAAGAGACTGTCCGAATCTTTCGCGGTGTGGAATTCGGCGCTGCCCGCGGCAGAGGGATTTTTTATCGGGGGGAAACCGGCATATTTGTGGAGTTATTAAATGAAAGCGGGTATATTCGCACGGAGAACACTCAGTCCCTTCTGTCAAAATCGCAGGGAAGTGTTGCAACCCAGATACCCTGGAAAGATTTTGCCTATTATGCAGAATTACGGCCAAAACATATCTACACCAGAGACTACGACGCGCTCTCATTCAGTGAAGTCTTTCGGCTGGGGGGAGAGGGCTCCCTTCGGGGGTATCCACGCCGGTCCCTTCCTTTTACCACCGCAGTTCTTCAGCGGAATGAAGTGCGGTATTATATTGACCGGCACACTAATGCCTTTGTGCTTCTGGATGCTGCGGCCGGCGTTTTGGGCGGTGTTGAAAGTGAATCCCTGTCATCTCATTTTTCATACGGTGCGGGGCTTTCATTCGGCCGGGATAATCTTCGCTTTCGACTGGAATGGGCAAATCATATACACAACCCCTTGAAAAACAGCTATATCCATGTGGGGCTGACTTCACGGTAAAACCTGAAAAATGTCATGAGAAAATTACGTTTCCTCCCCCTCGTCAATTACTTCTTCAATAAGGTTTGAAAGCCGCTCCTTTTCCAGAAAATCCTCAATGGCAGTTTCCACTGATTCTTTTACGTGCATCTCCTGTGAAAATCCCAGAAATAGTGAGTAGATAATAAACAGCAGTATGATTGCAAAGGGGAGCCCTGTTATAACCGATGCAGTCTGAAGGGTGGTCAGCCCGCCGCCGATAAGGAGAACTGCAGCAATCACCCCTTCCATAACCGCCCAAAACACACGCTGGCGTACGGGAGAGTCCAGTTTCCCCCCCGAGGTGAGGTGGTCAACCACGAGGGAGCCTGAGTCGGAAGATGTAACAAAGAAAATTACCACCAGCACAATACCGATCAGAGAGAGCAGGCCACTGAAGGGAAAATGATCCAGCATGAAAAAAAGAGCGGTTGACACATTCTCATTGACCGCTGTATACATATCAGCAACACCGGTAACCTGCAGGGAGATGGCGGAACCGCCAAAGACAGACATCCAGATAAAAGACAGGAGGGAGGGGATAATCAAAACGGATATAAGGAATTCCCGCACGGTTCGCCCCTTGGACACACGGGCGATAAACATGCCCACAAAGGGAGACCAGGAGATCCACCATGCCCAGTAGAATATTGTCCACCCGCCCTGCCAGTTTGATTCCTTAAAGGTTTCTGTCCAAAAGCTTAATTCCACGATATTGGCAAAATAAAACCCAATGTTCTGGGTGAAACCGCTGAAAATATAGATCGTGGGCCCCACGATAATAATAAAGAGCATAAATAGAGCGGCAAGGACCATGTTAAATTCACTTAAACGTTTTACTCCGCCGTCCAGACCAAGCACTACGGAGATTGTCGCAAGCCCGGTAATGCCAGCAATAAGAAGCACCTGCACCATGGTGTGCATCTGTACGCCGAAGAGATAATTAAGGCCGGCATTGACCTGGGAAACACCCAGCCCCAGTGAGGTTGCAAGGCCGATAAGGGTTGCCAGAACAGAAAATGCATCGATAAGATTTCCCCAGAACCCGTAGATACGCTCTCCCAAAAGGGGATAGAAAATTGAACGGATCGTGAGAGGTAGTCCGCGGTTAAAGGCAAAAAAGGCAAGCCCCAGGGCCACCACGGCATAGATAGCCCATGGGTGGAGTCCCCAGTGGAAAAAAGTAACTCCCATGGCTGATTGGGCGGCCTGGGATGTACCGCCGTTGACCCCGATAAACATGGGTGACGGGGAGTTGAAATGTAAGATTGGCTCGCCTACACTCCAGAACATCAAACCGATTCCCATACCGGCGCTGAGAAGCATGGCAAACCATGCAAGGGTTGAAAATTCGGGGCGGGCGTCCTTTCCCCCCAGGCGAATTTTACCAAACCTGCTGAAGGCAAAATACACAGCCGCAATAACAAAGGCGTTTACCGTAAGTATCAGAAACCAGCCGAAGGTTGCCGTGACAAATTTGAGGGTGGATTCAAAAATCAGAGCAGCCTGGTCACTGAACAGCAGGGTCAGAGCTATAAAAATAAAAAGTACAATGCCGGAAGCAACGGATACGCCCAGATGCATATCAAATCCGCCCCGGGTCCAGTTACCTTCACCGGGATCGCGTTTTTCCGCATCATCAAAAAAAGATGCCGTGGGTTTTATCTGAAGGCCCTTAAAGGGGCTTCTGTCGCGAATGGCCTTTTTGCGGGCCCTATTTTCGATACGGTCCATTTTTTGAATGAGTTTCCGCTTTTGCCGTGCGTCGTTTTGATCTGTTAAATGTCCCATCACATCTCCCCAAAATCAGGTGGTATGGAATAAGTATATGTCGGGCTATTCTTTTATGCAAGGGTGGGATTATTCAACGGGCATATACAGAAAATGCAGGGGCTGTTGTTCAGTTGGAGTACGGTGTGGGGAAACCGCTGTATTTGGTTTTATCAGAGGTCATAGAGTTTTTTCATACAGTCCGGGCAGATGCCGTGGGAAAACCGTGCCTCCGATTGTTTTGAGAAATATTCCTCCAGCTGTTCCCAGTACCCGCTGTCGTCACGAATTCTTTTACAGTTTGCACAAATGGGGATAAGCCCCTGCAATGTGTTGATCTGTTCTATTTTCTCCTGCAATTGTGCATTGGCCCTGTCCTTTTCTCTGTTTTCATGCTCCAAATCCCGTGTTTTTTCTGCAATCTGGGATTTCAGCTCCCGGTATTCCAGAAGGATGTGCTTTGTCAGAGGTCTGAGAAAATAAAACAATATACCAAAGAAACCCGTGAGGATGATGAGGGAGAATATGCCCGTTCGGAAAAGATGGGTTTCTATTTCATTGTAGAGTTCCTTCGTATCCTGTAAGACAACCAGGCTCCACCGTTTCATTGACAACGGAATACGACATATAACATATTTTTCTCCAGCGAGAAGTCCCTTGGGGAAGAAATCAGGATCGTGATTGTTTTGAGAAAGGTCTGTGAAAAACTCCTGATTCCAGTCTGTCCTCTCAGGGTTGGAAAGGAATTCAACCGTATCATTGACTGCGCTGATAAGAAAAATACTGCTCTTTTGCCCCAGGCCTTCCCGGTCGGAAATAATCCTGTGTAATTCATGCAGGTTTATGGTTATGAGATCGTATCCAATACTTTCATTCCCACTGTTTTGAATGGGATTTTTCAGGACCATGAGCCACTCTTCATTATGATAAAACGGATCGGAAAATGAAATATTTTTTCCCGGCAGGACATGCAGGTCTCCCGCTTTTTCCATGTGGTTTTCTCCAATGGACGTTATGGTGGTTCCCTGAAGATCGGTTCGGGTCAGTCCCATGATTTCCGTGGACGCCTGAAGGGCATCCCTGAGTTTCGGTGTAGAAAAACTGCGGAGATCCTCCAGTGATAGTGAATCCTGTGCATATGAATCCAGGGCGTCCCGGATAGCACTTCTGCTTGCAATCTGGCTGGCATATGAAGCAACCCGTCCAAACCATTGTGAGATGGTTATACTTCGGATTCTTCCTGCGTGGAGAATATTATTGTTCTCTGCTTTCTCAAGTTCTTTGTACAGGGTTCCACCAATGGTTATAAATAAGCCCAGGGTTAGCAGGAGCATGGTGAGAGAAGTAAGAAGTATTATTTGTTTTTGGAGTATTCTTCCTGTATTCACGTCCGGGTAACTCACGATGAAAAAAGACCTTATATACTAATATATGTAATGTTTCACCCTGTATTTTATTTTTATCAGGGCGAATCTGGTTACAGAAGGCAGATATCTTCCCGGGGTGAAAGAGCATACGCTTCGGCATTGTTCTGTAAACATGATCGTGTATGCCGAGTATCACATCCGGAACATTGATTGGGGGAAAATTTTCATGGTGAACAGATTTGGAATCCGGACAAAAATTAACTGGCGCTGTGGGAGGATATAGATAGATTTTTTACCGGGATATGTATTGACCTGTCAATCATAATGCCCAAGTATCTTCGCGGAAGGTCGTAATACATTACGCCGCAGGAAGGGCCATGAGCAGAGAATGTGGTGTTTAGGGTGATGAGGCGTGAAACAGGATCATTCGTGATTTCCGTGGTGCTAATCCCGAACTCCGACAATTTCACTGCTTTGGTGGTGATGACTGGCGATGTGTGTGGCAGTGAGCATACCCTGTGGGGGCCTTATTGCATCATAGGTTACCTGCTGCTGTTTTCAGTGACGTTTTTCCCTGCAGCATCTTTACAGTCTGCACCATAGTTGGGACTGAACTGAAATGTTTTGCGGTTCCACATCAGACGGTCAGGATATTTTTCTGCAGATACAATACAGACATTTTTTATGGCAAGGTCCTGAGATGCCGGCAGGGCAGGTAGAGGAAAAATTTATTTCCCTTCACTGGGGGATACCACATTGGTGCCGGGAAATATATTTTGAACAGAGTGGCTTAGCCGGAGGATATATGAAAGATTATTTTGACCTGAAGGGCCATAATACCACGGTAAAAGGGGAGTTTATCGGTGGGCTTACAACCTTTCTTACCATGGCATACATTATTTTTGTCAACCCCGGTATTCTCTCCGAGACAGGTATGGATGCCTCTGCCCTGGTATCGGCCACCTGTATTGCTGCTGCCGTCGGTACGGCTATTCTTGCTCTCTGGGTTCGTGTGCCCCTTGCCATGGCTCCGGGTATGGGCCTCAATGCGTTCTTTACCTACACCTTGGTTCTGGGGCGTGATGATGTAACCTGGGAGACTGCGTTGGGGATTGTTTTTCTTTCGGGGGTATTTTTTCTTATTTTGAGCCTGACGGGAGTGCGGGAAAAGATTGTCGCCGTCATTCCTCTTTCCCTGCGCCTTTCCGTGGGTGCGGGCATCGGTCTGTTTATCACCTTTATCGGTATGCAGAATATGGGGCTGGTTACGGCTCACGAAAAGACATTGGTGACCCTGGGTGAGTATTCTCCGTCCCTGCTTATTGGGCTTGCCGGGCTTTTTGTGACGGCGGTTTTGATGGTTAAAAATGTTCGTGGTGCTCTCCTGTGGGGAATTCTCTTCACCTATATTCTGGGGCTCACTACGGGGGCCGTGGTGCTTCAGGGCGGTATTGTTTCCCTACCACCCTCCCTGAATTCCCTGGCCTTTGAGCTGGATATATCCGGGGCATTTCATACGGCCTTTGTGGGAGCAATATTCTCTTTTATGTTTGTCGATCTCTTTGATTCCGCAGGGACGATCCTTGCCTGTTCGTATCAGGCGGGAATGGTGAAAGAGGATGGAAGTATCCCTGATCTGGATAAAATGCTTGAAGCTGATGCTCTTGCCACGATTTTTGGTTCTCTGCTGGGAACAAGTACCACCACAACCTACGTTGAATCTGCGGCGGGGATAACCGATGGTGCACGGACGGGGCTTTCCTCGCTTTTTGTGGCGTTCTTTTTTCTCCTTTCACTCTTTTTTGCCCCCCTTATCACATCGGTTCCTCTGTTTGCAACGTCTCCGGCGCTTATCATTGTGGGGGTCTTTATGTTCCGCGTGATTATCGATATCGATTTTACCGATTTTGAAGTTGCCATTCCTGCATTCCTTACCATTGCCGCCATGCCGTTGACCTACAGTATTTCCAATGGTATTTCCCTTGGTTTCGTTTCCTATCTGGTAATTTCAACCGCAAGCGGAGATGCAAAAAAAATTCCTCCACTTCTGTGGGGAGCCGGGCTGCTCTCTCTTATGAATTTTGTGGTTGCGGTATAATATTACGAGCGCAGTAAGACGGTTTGAAGCTGTTGATTTCTCCGGAATTTGAAGGTTTACGAAAAGGATACCTTCGATAGGGGTAGTATGGAGCTGTGTATGAGGAAATAGCGATAGACGCTGAATGGGAGGTTGAGGCAGCAGCCCTGCTGGGATGCGGTGTTATTTGGGAGCCTCTGTAATCCAGATAAAGAGCGGGTCGTTTTCGGGATTGCAGAAAGATGCCGTTTTTTCTGTACAGGAGCAGGTACCCGGGCAGAGAGAAGAAGGCGTTGTTTCCCGTTTGATCTTTCCCCGCGCTTCCCATTCCAGGAGAATGGGAAGCAGTGATTGTGTGGGTTGATTACTCAGGGCGGCAAGTTGAGAGAGGGTGAGAGATTGTCTTTCTCGCAGAATATTTCGCACCCTGCGGACATCCATTAGTGCCCTGCCTTGTTTTCTTCCATTTTTGCTTTGCCGTAAATGGTGCCGATCATCAGGGTAAGCAGGCCCAGGGCAAGGCTGATATAGAAGGGGGAATGGCCTACGGTGATTTGATAGAAGAGAGTTGCAAGTGCCCAGGCAAGAACCGTGGAGTAGGTGATCTGGAACAGTGTATAGCCCCAGCCGATTTCGCGTTTCATGGCGGCTACCGCCACAAGACAGGGTACGTACATCAGCACAAAGAGAAGGTATGCAAAGGCGGCCTGCCATGTTTGAAATTTATCGCGCATTATGCTGAAAACCCGCGGTTCAACCTCCAGCTCACCCGAAGCAGCACGGCTGTCTGAGACATCACCAATGGAGACCCCCATGGGGTCCTGCAGAGTTTGGGGGGAAAAGATGTCACGGAGATTATCGGGTATTGATGTTACGGCCTGGGTTATGCCGGCTCCCAGGGAAAAATCCTCCTCCTGGGTATCGTCTAATTCACTGGCGTAGAGCGTGTTGACCGTTCCCACAATAACTTCTTTGGCAAAAAGGCCCGTGAAGAGGCCAACCGAAGCAGGCCAATTGTCCTGAGTTATGCCAAATGATCCAAAGACCGGGGTAACGGTTTTTCCCATCGCCGTAAGAACAGATTTTTCAGTATTTTCATTTCCGAAGGAGCCGTCGGTTCCCAGAGAATTGAGCACCCCCATAAGGGATACGATTATTATCAGGACTTTTCCTGCACGAAGCACAAAATCCTTAAGTTTATCCCAGGTATGAATAAACACATGCCTGAGCCTCGGTGCGTGGTAGGGGGGGAGTTCCATAATAAAGGGAGCGGAAACGTTTTTAAAAAGTGTGCTTTTCAGCAACAGTCCCGTGAGAACGGCAATGATCATTCCGATAAGATATATGGCAAAGACCACATTCTGACCGTTTGTGGGAAAAAATGCTGCGGCAAACAGCGCATATACGGGGAGCCGGGCTCCGCAGGACATAAAGGGGGCCATAAATATCGTTAGAATTTTGTCCCGCCTGCTGTCAAGGGTACGGGTGGACATGATTGCAGGAACCGTACAGCCAAATCCCACTAGAAGAGGGATAAAGGCTTTTCCCGGAAGTCCGAGGTAGCGCATGAGACGATCCATAATGAAGGCACCGCGGGCCATATATCCTGAATCCTCAAGAAGAGAGAGCATAAAAAAGAGCATAAATATTATGGGTATAAAGGTGGCCACAGTCTGAATACCGCCGCCTATGCCGGTTCCGAGAAAGGCTATCAGCCATTGGGGTGAATTCATATTCTCCAAAAGAGTGCTTACACCGTCAACAAAGACTGTTCCTGTTAAGATATCAAAAAAATCGATAAATGCTCCGCCCAGGTTTATGGTGGCCCAGAACAGCAGATACATCATGGCAAAAAACAGGGGCAGTCCGACAAACTTATTCAGGGCAAATGAATCAATGGTATCCGTAACAGTCTTGCGTGGAGATCCCTTTTTGACGGTCTCCGATATGAGGCTGTGGATAAAGCCGTATCGACCGTCAGCAATAAGTATATCCGCTTCATCCCCCACGGTATCCTCCACCTTTTTTCGCAGGGCTGCAGCTTTTTTTACAGAATCAGGATCAAGTTTTTCTGCAACCTCCCGGTCGTCTTCAAGAATTTTCAGTGCCTGCCAGCGTACCGGTACGGTTTTGTCCTTTGTCGTATCTATCAGGTCTGAAATTTTTGCAATGGCGGATTCAAGTTCGTTTTCGTAGGTTATCTGTGACCTGCAGTGTGGTTGCTGCTCCAGTCCGGTTCTGATAAGAGCCAGAGACTTTTCCGCCGCTGATTTTTTGACAGCTGAGATATATTCCACGGGCAGTCCCAAAAGAGTACTTAGTTTTTCCCGGTCAATATAAATATCACGGGTGGCGGCGATATCCTTCATATTCAGAATGATAACCATGGGTACATCCATCTCTATCAGATGGGTGGTAAGGTAGAGGTTTCGTTCCAGGTTGGATGCATCCAGTACGTTTACGTAGAGGTCGGCATCACCGGAGAGAATGAAATCCCGGGCGGCCTTTTCGTCTTCAGAGTATGCTGTCAGGCAATAGGTGCCGGGAAGATCCACCAGACGAAGAATCATATCCCCATAGGTGATGGTGCTTTCTATCAGCTCCACCGTAACCCCGGGCCAGTTTCCCGTTTTCTGTTTTCCCCCGGAAATGGTATTGAAAAAGGTGGTTTTGCCGCAGTTTGGATTTCCGATAATTCCCACGGTACAGGACTTATTCATTTATGTCTCCTATGACAATAATATCCGCTTCATCCTTACGGAGAGAAAGGCGGAATCCGCGAATCTCAATTTGAACCGGATCTCCCAATGGAGCTTTCTGAATAAAGGTGAATTTCTGATTCCGGGTAACCCCCATGGCCATAAGCTTACTGAGATATTTTTTGTCCGGCTTTATATAGCCGCGGACAAAAGCAGTGTCTCCCGGTTTCATATCCCGAATTTTCACGAGTTATCCCCTCCGTGCTACAATAAAAGTTAGTTACATATAACAGTTTTAATATAATGTATTGTTTTGGAAAAATGTGAAAAAAAATAATGAAACAGATATTCCGACGTAAAATGCCTTTCACGCTGAGTATCCTCCGGTACATGCGGGTGATGGGCTTCACAGGAAGTGAAAGTCTTCGTGCCATATAGCAGGTGCCGCCACACACAGCAACAAAAGCAGAGGAGAGCGGTATTGTGTGCAGATCATTTTTCGTGAAGAACCAATATCATTTCCCGGATTAACTTCCGGGTTGATTTTTCATTTCTGATTTCAGGAGGAATCCTTTTTCGCTTCAGTCAGGCCTTTTTTATAAGCAGTTCTTCCAGGGTAATATCCGGATGATGGTATCGGCCCCGCGCTTGTGTTTTTTTGTTCGCCTGTATGCTTGCCTTGGGACACCAGTGGAAGCATGCCATACAGCATTCGCATTTGTGCTGCCAGTGCGGTCTGTCATCCACCATTCGAATATTGCCCACGGGGCATAATTGAGCACACAGTGTGCAGCCGTTGCAGGTATCATCCACATAAAAATGTCTGTCCGATTCGTGTGCCGTGCGCATCATGGGCCCCGATGCGGCGGAAGCAATCTTTCCGATAACACCCAGATTGGTATCGATTCCGTATGTTTCTTTATGTAATACCGTGTCAGCAATACGGGGAATGTGTTGTTTCTCTTTTGAGTACATGGCCTGTCGTTTTTCCGGGGCGGGCACATCATAAAGTGTTGTGGCGTTTCCCGGCATATTGACTGCAAATCCTGCACTGAGAGTGTAGTTACGGCTTTTCAGTGCCCGCTGCAGTTTTTGTCCTGAGGCCGCAAGAAGTCCTCCATAGGATGAAAGTCCAAAAAGGTACGCTGTTTCACAGAACCGCACTTTTTGAATGAAGTGTGTTACAATGTTAGGCAGGCCAAAACAATACACAGGATATGCTATTCCCGCTGTATCACAGTCTGTATGGTCAAATTCCATATCATAGGAAATACGAATCAGTTCAGCGTTATCCACATATGCGGCCAGATCCCTGGCCAGTTTGAGGGTGTTTCCGGTTCCGGTGAAATAAAAAATCTTTGTTGCCACAGTTTCCTCCGGGATGATGTTGCGTATTCAGCCGTGCGTGGTCAACAGATGGCGGGCGGTTACCACGGCATATTTCTCTTTCATTCTCAAACCTTTAACCGTTTTTCAGGCTACACTGAGAAGTGGTTTTGAATCTGCATAAATTGTACTGAAAAACTATCGGTACTATGTATTGCTGCAATCTGTGCAGATTCATGCCTTTCACGGTGAGGGTCGTGTTTTGCACCGCCTATCAGAATTCATTACATAATATACACGACAAACCAGGTTCCTGATATGATTTTTTTTGATTTCATATGAGGACGGCAATTCTTTGAAAGATTTGTTTTGTCGATATCTGATGTTTTCATATGCCGCTATCTCAGCTGTCGTTACGTGAAACCTGCTACGTACATCTTATGGTGGTAAGAATTTTTTCCACGGATGATTTCTGTTCTTCGTTTATGTAGGAGGTTATGAAGGCAAGGGCGTGTCCGTTTATAATGGCAGCGTAATAGTTTTGGTGAACGGTTATACCTCCTGCCTGCATCTGTATCGGCATGACATAAAATTGTCTGCCCCCCAAATCTTCTGTGTATATATCCCGGGGAAAAACAACGTCAATACGGCTGGAATTGAGAAGCCGTTTGGTGTGAAAGAGGTAGTCACTCCCTTTTTGTATTCCGGGTAAATGGGAAATCTGCTCGGCCAGGCACAAAACGTTTTGATTGTACGGTACCGGTGCCCCAAGCGGGTGCCTGAATGCGGCAAAAAGATACAGTGTGGGTACCTCTGCAGCTTCAAGGGCTTCTTTGAGGTTTGTATCGTCACCAGCGATCATATCGCTGCCCATATTCATCATTCTTCGGCGGCTTTTCTGGTCCTGGATACTCCATTCCTGAGGAATTTCCACGCGTAAACCCAGAAAGTCGTTTTGATAGACCGTATTTTCAACAGTACCGGTATTTTGCTCTTCCATTTCTTTACGTCTGCACGACGGTAAAAGACAGAGGGTTAGTATAAAAAGAGTACTGATGGTTTTCATCCGTGACATGCGATATTCCCTTCGGGTGCGTTTTTGACAGGTATTTTCAAAGAATGAATATAGTATTTTTTCAGTAAAGATACTATGTTTTTTTGTAACAGTATGTGATGTGCTGATTTTTAATAGATTAACACATTGTGTTCCCAATACGATGCCGAAGGATTTTTCCCTGGCACTACATCAGCTGCCGGGGTGGGGATGAAAAAAATGATGTGATACTGGGCGGTTCGGGATGCAGAACCGGCCTGGCATATTCTGTGGTATCACCCATGGCAGGGGCGAAAAAAAATTCGCCCCCACAGTTCTTTACAGAAAATACTGAACACCCGATTCAAAAATCCTTTGATCTTTTTCACCGCAGATATTTTTAGCAACTGTGGTTCCAATCCGCTCAGAATGCCCCATCTTGCCCAGGATACGGCCATCGGGAGAGGTGATGCCTTCAATGCCCCAGACAGACCCGTTGGGATTACAGGGAAGTTTTTCCGTGGGTTTTTCGCAGTGATCAACATATTGGGTTGCGATCTGTCCTGCTTCAGCAAGACGGTTGAGACAGTGGTCATTGGCAAGGAAACGGCCTTCTCCGTGAGATACGGGGATCGTGTGGATGTCGCCTGCCTGTGTGTTGTTAAACCAGGGGGAAAGCGTGGAGCTTATTTTTGTGTTTACCATGTGCGAGACGTGCCGGCCCAGGGTATTGAAGGTTAATGTTGGAGAAGATTCATCAAGGGTGCGGATTTCCCCGCCGGGTAACAGCCCCAGTTTGATCAGGGCCTGAAATCCGTTGCAGATACCCAGGATAAGTCCGTCCCGTTTTGTGAGAAGGTCCATGACGGCATGAGCAATGCGTGGGTTTTGAAAATAGGCGGCGATGAATTTTCCCGAACCTTCCGGCTCGTCACCGGCGGAGAACCCGCCGGGAAACATAATGATCTGGGATTGTCTAATGTACTGTACTGTTATGGAAATACTTTCTTCGACATCAGCTCTGGTAAGGTTTCGGATTACCTGTATCTGCGGAAGACCTCCTGCCCGTTCAAAGGCCTGTGCCGTATCGTATTCACAATTTGTCCCGGGGAAGGCTGGGATAAAAATTCGTGGTTGTGGAGTTTTGTTGGCGCCCATGGGTCTTTTCAGAACAGAATAGGTAATGTTTTCCGCCGGAGCAGGCTCTGATGCTTTGGTGGGATATACATCCTCCAGAGGGGACTGCCACCTTTTCAGCCCCTGTTCAAGATCAATGGTGAACCCCGCCGTCTTCAGGGTGAAATCCTCCTGTACCCGTCCAAGAAGCACCGCATCGGGAATATCCGTGAGTACAGTCTGAGCTTCACAGATCAGCGCCCCGTATTCGGGAGTAAACAAACTGTCTTCATCAAGAACACATTCCATAACAACGCCGTATTTATTACCAAAGGACATTTTTGAAAGGGCGGCAGCTATTCCACCGGCTCCAATGGTATGAGCCGAGACAATCTTTTGTGATTCAATCGCTGCAGTTACGGCATCATACACGGCACACAGGGCAGGAAAATTTGGGATATAGGCGGTTTCGTCTGTGGGAACGGGGATGTAATACAGGTAGTTACCCGGCGCTTTCAGCTCCGGCGAAATAATCGTGTCGGCAGAGGCTGTGGAAACGGCAAAGGATATGAGCGTGGGAGGTACAGATATATTTTCATAGGTTCCGGACATTGAATCCTTTCCGCCAATAGCGGCGGTTTCAAAACCGCGTTGCGCTTCCAGTGCTCCCAGTAGAGCTGCAAAGGGTTTGCCCCATTTTTTCGGTTCATTTTCAAGCCGCTCAAAATATTCCTGAAGACTTAGGCGGGTGTTCCTTCGTGATCCCCCGGCGGCAATGATGCGTGCCATGGATTCCACAACGGCATACAGTGCTCCGTGAAAGGGAGACCAGGTGGAGAGGTAGGGATCAAAACCGCAGGCCATAAGGGAGGCGGTGCGGGATTCGGTGTGGAGCATGGGTATTCTGGCCGCCATTGCCTGCGTGGGAGTAAGCTGATATTTACCACCGAAGGGAAGCAGTATGGAGCCTGCACCGATGGTGGAGTCGAAGCGTTCCACCAGTCCCTTTTGGCTGCAGACATTGAGATCCTCCAGACAGGCGTACCATTTTTCCGGCAGGGTGTGTGCCGCCTGTACTGCGGCAACCGGGCGATTTGTGGGAGGTTCTCCCTGTGGAGCCGTTACGGTGACCCCAGTATCCTGCAGTACGCCGTTTGTATCGATAAAGGCACGGGATAGATTGACGATGGGTGTGTTTTTCCAGTACATAACAACCCGATGCTCCTTTGTAACCTCCGCCACTTTTACCGCTTCAAGATTTTCTTCCCGTGACAGGGCAATGATTGCTTCATGGTCGTCCCTGCGGACCAAAACCGCCATTCGTTCCTGAGATTCGGATATAGCCAGCTCTGTTCCGTCCAGCCCGGTATACTTTGTCGGCACAGCATCCAGATCAATTTTCAGTCCTTCCGCTATTTCACCGATGGCCACGGCAACACCGCCGGCACCGAAGTCATTACACACCTTTATTTTTCTGCTGAAAGCAGGATTTCTAAAAAGCCTCTGAAGCTTGCGTTCCGTGGGAGGATTCCCTTTTTGTACTTCCGCGCCGCTTTCAGCAACGGATTCTTCGGTCTGAACTTTCGATGATCCCGTTGCTCCGCCGCAGCCGTCGCGACCGGTTTTTCCGCCGATAAGGACTATCACATCCCCCGGTACGGGTTCGCCGCGAAAAACATTGTCACGGGGGGCAGCAGCAATCACAGCACCGACCTCCATGCGTTTTGCCACATAACCGGGATGATAGATTTCATCAACAAAGCCTGTGGCAAGCCCAATCTGATTGCCGTAGGAGGAATAGCCCTCCGCAGCTTCAACACAGATTTTTCTCTGGGGCAGTTTCCCCGGGAGAGTGTTTTCCAGAGGGGTACGCGGATCTTCTGCGCCGCTGACGCGCATGGCCTGATACACATAAGACCGCCCGGAGAGGGGATCCCGAATGGCACCGCCCAGACAGGTGGCAGCCCCGCCAAAGGGTTCGATCTCAGTGGGGTGATTATGGGTTTCATTTTTAAACATAAGCAGCCAGGGTTCTTTTGTGCCTTTTACGGTCTCAGCTTCCACCTCAATGGAGCAGGCATTGACCTCATTGCTTATTTCCAGATCCCTGAGCCCGCCCTCCCTGCGCAGGGTTTTCATGGCGATGACAGCAATATCCATCAGGCATTCGGCTTTTTTGGGGGAATCGCCGTACACCTTCCTGCGGCAGTTACGATAGGTTTCAAGGGCCTTTTTTACCGGACGCGTATAGGGCGAATCTTCAATGGCGATATCCCTCAAACGTGTCATAAATGTTGTGTGACGGCAGTGGTCAGACCAATAGGTATCAAGAAGCTTTATTTCTGTTATTGTGGGATTACGGCGTTCTTCATCCCGAAAATATGCCTGACAGTGAAGAATATCTTCATCATTCATGGCAAGTCCGAGGTCTTCTTTCAGTTTCTGCGTCTCTGCCGGCCCGTTTTCGATGAACCCCTCCACCACGGTCACCGTATCCGGTGCGGGGGGAGTGGTTTTCAGTGTCTCAGGCAGCGCCATGGATGCCTCGTGGGAGTCAACGGGATTGATGATGTAGTTTTTGACAGCCCTCATATCTTCGGCTGAGACTGAGCCGCGGATACTAATTATTTCAGCACAGCGGACAAAAGGCAGCTCGCCGTGGGTCATGATCTGGATTGCCTGGGCGGCAGAGTCGGCACGCTGATCAAACTGCCCGGGAAGGTATTCCACACCGAATGCCCTTTCGTTGGCGTCCAGCTTAAGGCTTTCTGTGACACTGTCAACGGGAGGCTCAGAGAGAATTACCGGTGTTATCATTTCAAGATCCGCTGCGGAAATATCTTCAATATCATATCGAATAAGGATGCGTAGATCTTCCAGATGGGGTAAACGGAGATGATCACGAATATCTTCCAGCATTTGACGGGCGGCAATATTACAGCCCGGTTTTTTTTCTACAAAGAGTCGTCTAACCACGAATGCTCCATATTTGAAAAAATAGTTGTATTTATCTGTTTTGAGTTACTTCATGCATGGCTTCTGCAAAAAGCGGAAGAGCCATGGCGATTTTTTTATCATCCACACAGTAGGAGAGACGAAAATATCCCGGTTTCCCAAAGGCTGAGCCGGGAACAGTCAGTACACGTTTGCTTTTGAGAAGGGAGACGAAATCCTCTTCTGAAATACCCTCGGGAACAGCGGGGAACATATAAAAGGCGCCGGCGGGGCAGGGAAGTGTATATCCCATATCCCGCAGGGACGTATAGAGAAGATCCCGTTTTCTTTTGTACCAGTTCAGATCGATGGTGACATCCTGTACATGGGCAACTGCCCGTTGCATAAGCGCCGGAGCGTTGACAAAACCGAGGGTACGGTTTGTAAAGGCACAGGCCTGATATATCAGAGCGGAGTGATTGATATGGGGAGACAGTGCTATATAGCCGATGCGTTCTCCCGGCAGGCCCAGATCCTTTGAATGGCTTGTCACCATGAAGGTGTTGTCATAGGCGGCAAAGGCGGAGGTGCAGTGAGGAATATCGTAGACGAGTTTGCGGTAGGGGGCATCATCTATGAGATATATCGGCTTTTTTCGCCCCGCACTCTTACGGGCAAGTATGTCTCCAAGTCTGTTGAGCTCGTCCTGGGAATAGACCACTCCCGTGGGATTGTTGGGGTTATTGATAATCACCGCTCCCGTAGTAGTACTGAGAGCTGCTTCGATTTTTTCCAGGGGAAGATGAAAATCACCGTCACATTCCACGGTGCGCAGTGAGATTCCGTGATTATCGCAGTAAAATCCGTATTCAACAAAATATGGTGCAGTGGTCAGCACCTCTTCGCCGGCGTTCACCACTGCCTTAAGGAGTGTGTTCAGTCCCCCGCCGGCTCCCACGGTCATAATAATTGATTCTGCAGAAAACCTCAGATTGTATTCCCTGCTCAGTTGATCCGCCACGGCTTTCCGCGTTTCAGTATACCCCGTGTTGGGCATATATTTATGCCTGCCCGGGGCGGTATCCTGAGCTGCCTGAAGTAAGTGGTGTGAAAATTCCTTCGGCGGTTCCAGGTCGGGGTTGCCGATGGAAAAATCGAAGACCGGTTTTCCCGATCCGTCTGTTGCAAGACGTGCACCTTCTTCAAAGAGTTTGCGGATCATGGAACCCTTTTTAAGATATGTCTCAATTTTTTTTGCTATGGCCATAGATATCCTCGTATCGGGTACAAACCTTATGCCTGCCTGGATTCAAGGGTGACGGTGTGGTTTTCAACCGTCCACTTCTCACCCGTGGATGAAGGTTCAGCAAAGGTAAGTTGTGTTGTCAGGGTTTCATTCTGAATCGTTTCTGTGGAATCCCTGAGGGCCTGACGCAGTTTTTCTGCACAGCCCACGGTAAGAATAATACGATCAGATACTGCGTAGCCGCTTTCCTTACGGTGATTCTGAATACGATTAATCAGTTCCCGCGCCATGCCCTCATTGGCTAGTTCCGGAGTGATTTCAGTGTTGAGTGCCAGGGTGACTTCACCGTCGGTTTCCACTTCCACACCGTCCTTTTTATTTCGTACAAGCAGGATATCGTCAAAGGTGATGTCCTTTCCCAGAACGGTTTTTGTGTCTCCCGCTTCCAGGGCGGATATATCTGCGGACGTAAAGGCGGAAATTACCGGACCTGCCTGCTTCATATCCTTTCCAAACACGGGGCCGAGTTTTTTGAAATTGGGTTTTGCGGAAATATGCAGAACCGATTCTTCACGTTCTTCAAGGCGGACATTTTTGATATTGAGCTCATCCACAATGAGATGTGACATTTTTTCCACGAGTTTGCGTTTATGAGGATCGCGGATTATTACGGTGATATCCGACAGTGGCTGGCGGTTTTTGATTTTATAGCGGCTTCGTAAAAGTCGCCCAAGGCCCACGGTTTTGCGCACCAGGGCCATTTGAGTTACCATGTCTTCATCAATAAGATCTTCCCGGGCCTGAGGATAGTCGCACAGATGTACTGAATCCGGGGCGGAGGAGTCAATGCGGCGTACAAGGTTTTCGTAGACCGCATCGGTAAGAAAGGGGAGAAAGGGAGCCATAACCTTGGAAAATTCCACCAGAACATAGTACAGTGTTCCGTATGCATTATCCTTGTCTCCATCGTTTTCAGATTTCCAGAAGCGCCGCCGTGAACGCCGAATATACCAGTTGGTCAGGTTCTCGATAAAATCGACCATGAGGGGAACAACCCTGTAGAGATTGTATTCTTCCATTTCACGGTTTACATCGCGAATTACATAGGCAAGAAGAGAGACGATCCACCGGTCAAGTTCGTTATCACTGCGGTGTGGTTCATAGGAATCGGGTTTCCAGCTGTCTATGGAGGCATAGGTGACAAAAAAGGAATAGGCATTCCAGAAGGGAATAAGAACAGAGCGTGCCATATCCCGCACACCTTCCTCGGAGAATCGAAGGTTTTCCGCTTTCACAGCGGGAGAATTGATCAAAAAGAGCCTTATTGCATCAGCGCCGACCTTATCCATGATCTCCTGGGGTGGTGCATAGTTTTTCAGCCGTTTTGACATTTTATTGCCGTCTTCGGCGAGAATAATACCGTTGACAATAACGTTTTGAAAGGCTTCCCGGCCAAAGAGGGCAGAACTGAGCACCGTGAGGGTGTAAAACCATCCACGGGTCTGATCGATGCCTTCGGCGATAAATTTTGCGGGGAAATTTTTTTCAAAATAGTCTTTGTTTTCAAAGGGATAGTGGTTTTGTGCATAGGGCATTGATCCGGATTCAAACCAGCAGTCAAGAACTTCGGGAGTTCGCACCATTTCTTTGCTGCAGAGGGGGCAGGAGAGGGTGAGCCTGTTGACGATATGGGAGTGAAGATCGTTATCCGAGATATCCGTGGCCGCCACGGTTTCTGCCCAGGAAGGGTCAATGTCAAATTTTTCAAGTTGCGGTTTTGCCTCTTCACGCAGGGCTTTTTTTACACTGGTAACGGCATCATCATGGGCTTTTTTCCCTGCGTTTTCATCGCCATTTCCGGCACGGCTGTGCAGGTCTTTAAGGGACCCCACGCATTCAATATGGCCGCATTCACAGCGCCACAGGGGGATAGGAGTGCCCCAATACCGGTTTCGGGCAATATTCCACGCCGGAGCACCTTCAATACCTTTGCCGAATCGGCCTTTCTGAAGGTGTTCAGGAACCCAGTGAATCCGTTCGTTGTTTTCAAGCATATTGGCTTTAAGCGGCTCTATTTCCATAAACCATGTGGTGATTGCCTTGTAGATAAGCGGGGTGTCACAGCGGTAGCAAAAGGGGTAGCGGTGGTGTATGGTTTGTTTGTGTACCATACGGCCTGTGTGCTTGAGATCAGCCACGATTTTGGCATTTGCATCATGGACAAACTGGCCGGCATAATCAGATACTTCGTCCGTATATCTGCCCTCTTCGTCCACGGGGCAGACAATGGGAAGATTCAGTTCTTTTCCCACGAGAAAATCGTCCTCACCAAAGGCAGGGGCAATATGAACAATCCCCGTACCGTCCTCGGTGGAGACAAAATCTGCCGTGTGCACTGTGAAGAATTTATCCGATCTGTCCGTAAAATAAGTAAAGAGGGGTATATAGTCTGTTCCTGCAAGCTCTTCACCTGAGAAGGTGTCCACAATGGTATAGTCGGATTCGTTTTTGTAATATGCCGAAAGGCGCTTCTCGGCGAGAATGAAAAACTCATCGCCGTCCTGTACTTTTACGTAAGTTATATCCGGGCCCACAGCAAGGACAACATTTGATGGCAGGGTCCAGGGAGTTGTAGTCCAGACAAGGATTGAGGTGTTTTTATCGTTCTTCAGAGGCATTTTTACCGTGACGGAAATATCCTTCTTATCCTGATAGCCTTCATTGACTTCAAAATTGGACAGCGGGGTGGTACAGCGGGGGCAATAGGGCTGCACGCGAAAGCCTTCATAAATCAGATTCTTCTCCCAGATCTGTTTAAAGACCCACCAGATGGATTCCATATAGGGAGCATCCATGGTGCGGTACTGATTGTCAAAATCAACCCAGCGGCCCATGCGTTCAACAACCTCTTTCCATTGTGCCGTATAGCGCAGAACAATGGAGCGGCAGGCCTCATTAAAGAGATGCAGGCCCATGTCATCGATCTCTTTTTTACCTGAAACCTGAAATTCCTTTTCCATTTCATTTTCTACGGGGAGGCCGTGGGTATCCCAGCCGAACCGCCGGTCAACATGATGGCCGCGCATGGTCCAGTAGCGCGGAACAATATCCTTGATGGTACCCGCAAGAAGGTGGCCGTAATGGGGCAGTCCGGTGGCAAAGGGAGGGCCGTCATAAAAAACAAAGTCTTTCTTCTGACTGTGCCTGGTCTTTTCAAGGGATTTCTTAAATGTGTCTTCTTCTCTCCATTTATTGAGTATTTCAGATTCAATATCAGGAAAGTTTATTTTTGTGTCAACCGCTTTGAAATAGGTTTTTCCCATAGCTCATCCAACACCTTTATAAGTAGTTTGTTTCGTGTTTCTTCTGTTTGGCGGACAATTTTCTTTGCAGCCTTCGGAGTGGGAGGGGCGGTTACACAGCAGGCATCATCAGTAATCAGTGATATGCCGCCCACAAAAAGCCCTGCATGCACCGCTGCTATTGCTTCAAAGACAGTGCTCATACCCAAAACATCAGCTCCCCGGGAATAATACATCCTGATTTCCGCCGGTGTTGCCGTCTCCGGGCCGCCAATTCCTCCGTAAATCCCGCTGTAGAGAAAAATATCCCCATGGCAGGCTGCTGCACGGATTGCCGCATATAATTGCTTAGAATATACTTCATGGAGTGAGGGATAACGAGGGCCTATTTGATAATTGTTTTTCCCCCGCAGGGGAGACAAGCCGGTGAAATTTATCTGGTCTTCAATAACCATAAGATTTCCCGCCTTCAGATAGGGGCTGCAGGCTCCGGCGGCATTGGTCAGAATCAGATTTTGTATATGGCCGTGGCGGCACAGGTTTACCGGGGTCGTCACTGCATCCGGGCTGTGGCCTTCATAGAGATGGTATCGTCCATTGAAAATAAGTACGGGTTGTTTTTTTATGCGTGCAAAGAGCACTGCCCCGCGCTGGTGTTCCACTGTAGAAGGAGGGAATCCCTGCAGCTCAGCATAGGATATTTCCCTGTCTACCGTCAGGTGTGTGTGCCGGGTGAACCCGCTCCATCCCGATCCGAGTATAATTGCGGTTTTGGGTGCAAATTGTTTTATTGCGGTAATAAGGGTGGGCCAGGAGACGGTGTGTGTCATTGCTTCCTGTGTCCTCACGTCGCAATCAAAGAGTACATTATTGGGGCTCGGCAGGGGGCGTGTCGTCGTCTTCAAGATGCTTCCCCATAACTTCAAGATAGGAAAGCTGGTCCCGCAGCATGGTGGAGAACCGTGAAAGAAAGCTTTCTTTCTGACTTTGCAGGGAACGGGTTTCTGCGGCGATATCATGCATGCGCCTGCGTGCTTCATCCTCATAGCGATCGGCGCGTACCTGAGCATCCTTTATAATGAGCTCAGCTTCCTTCTGTGCATTTGCCCGGGCATCATCCGTGGCCCGCTGTGCTGTCATAAGGGTTTCATTCAGGGTCTGCTCAATTTTTTTATAATGAGTGAGCTGGTTTTCCGTATCCTTTATTTTAGTGGCCATGGAGTTATTTGCCTTGCGGAGGGCAGCAACCTCATCTGCAACCTGTTGCAGGAAACTTTTGACGTGATCAGGATCATAGCCGTGCATCAGTTTATTTCTGAATCGGTAATTGCGAATTTCGATGGGTGTAATTTCCATGGTTTTCCTCTTTTCTACAGCCCTGTAATAAGAAGTCGTTGCAGTACATCAATGAATATAAATAAAATTATGGGTGAAAAATCAATACCCATGGAGTTTGCGGGTAAAATTTTCTGAATCGGCTCAAGGAAAGGATCTATCAGGCGGCATATGGTGCGGGTGAATTCATTGGCATATTCATAGTGAAGCCAGGAAAGTATTATCCGCACAAAGAGCAGCAGGCGCAGGGCGTTAAAGAGCAGGTTGAGTATCGCCATGGCCTTACCGCATTCCTACAATTTTTGAACCGATGCGCACCATTGTAGCTCCTTCTGCAATGGCAAGAGGGAAATCACCGCTCATTCCCATGGAGAGTTCGGCCTTTTTGTCGGGGAAAAAGTCTTTGAGTTCTCCCCCCAGCTTCCGCAAAGCGGCAAAACTTGTGCGGGTTTCCGCTTCTGTTCCTCCCAGGGGTCCCATGGTCATAAGTCCTCTGAGGACAAGGTGTTTCTTCGGGAGGGCAGCTTCGCAGAGCGTGCGGGCTTCCTGCGGGGGGCAGCCGGATTTTGCAGATTCCTGCGTGGTGTTGATCTGCAGGCAGATATTGATTGTTTTATTGAGTTCCCGGGCTGCATCATCAAGCCTGTTGAGTATTTTTTCCCGGTCAACGGAGTGTACCCAGTCTACAAAGGGGGCGACCTTACGGACCTTATTGCTTTGCAGCTGACCGATGAGGTGCATGGTATGTGGCGTTTTCAAAGCCGGCGCTTTTTCCATGATTTCCTGCGGCCGATTTTCGCCAAGATGTATGCAGCCATGAGCCAAAACGGCCTGTGCTGCTTCCACGGGTTTTGTCTTTGTTACGGCAATGAGGGTAATTTCGTCACGGCTGCGTCCGGCGTCACGGCAGGCGGCAGAAATTTCCTCTTCCACGGCGGTAAGCCGATTTTCCACATATGAATAATCCATATAATCTCCTTAGTTAAACCCCAGGGCAGAACGAAGAAGGGTGATTTTTCTTTCCGCCTTTTCCCGTGCTTTTTCCGCCCCCCGCTGTAATATTATATCCAGCTGGGTTTTATCCGCCATAAGTTCATCGTATAATTCCCGTTTGGGGGCAATGATTCTTTCCAGAACTTCATACAACGCAGTTTTTGCTTCTCCCCAGCCCATACCTCCTGCACGGTACCGGGCGGCGAGATCGTCCTGTTCCTTTTGCGTGGCAAATATTTTGAAGAGTGAGAAAACATTGCATGTATCGGGATTTTTGGGTTCGTCTATTTCCTGGGAATTTGTGGTAATTTTCATTATTTTTTTGCGAAACTGCTTCTGCGGAATAAAAAGCGGGATGGTATTATTGTAGCTCTTGCTCATTTTTCGGCCGTCCTGACCGGTAATCAAGGCAGTATTGTCGTGGGTTATGGGACGGGGTATACGGAAGAGTTCTGCGGAATAATTTGCATTTATGGTGCCGGCAATATCGGCGGTCATTTCCAGATGCTGCACCTGGTCTTTTCCCACGGGAACCACATGAGCATCAAAGAGAAGAATATCCGCAGCCATGAGAACCGGATAGGTATAGAGCCCCATGTTTATGCCGAAATCAGTGTCCTTTCCCGCAGCTTCATTCTCCTGCACCACTGCCTTATAGGCGTGAGCCCGGTTCATTAATCCCTTGGCGGTGAATGCCATAAGCATTGTGGTGAGCTCAAAGGTCTGGGGGACATCCGATTGACGGTAGAATAATACCTTCTCAGGATCAAGACCGCAGGCAATCCATGCGGCGGCAACCTTATAGGTAAGATCCCTGAGTTCAACGGGGTTGCGGATGCTGTTGAGGGCATGGTAATCTGCAATGAAATAATGTGCATCATATTTTTCAGCCAGGGTGAGGGCCGGGGCAATGGCACCCATATAATTTCCCAGGTGGGGCATTCCCGTGGGTTTAATGCCCGTGAGAGAAATTTTTTTGTCCATGGGCTTCTCCTTCATGGTTTTTCTAAAAAATAGTTTCTGCCCCTGAACAGGGAAAGAGCAATAAACTATATTTACACTGGTCGATGATGACCACTCTCAATACAGAAAAGGGCTCATTATGAAGGATACTGTCTACAATACTATTCAGGATGCATTCAGAGCGGGAAAAAAGCTCTATTGGGTACTCCTGGATCCTGATGATTATTCTCCTGCTGAGGGACGTATGCTGGCACGGAGTGCCGCTGAAAACGGAGCAGATGCCGTTCTTGTGGGCGGATCATTAATGAATACCTCTTATTTTGACGAGTTTGTTTGTGAGGTACAGGCAGATATTTCCCTGCCGGTTATCCTTTTTCCCGGTGATGCATCGCAGGTTTCATCCCATGCAGATGCCCTTCTGTTTCTCACCCTTGTGTCAGGCCGTAATCCCAATTTTCTTATCGGAGAACAGGTAAAGGGCGCTCCGGGAATAAAATTTGCCGGCATAGAACCCATTGCAACAGCCTATATGCTTATCGAGTCGGGAAATACAACTTCAGTGGAATTTATGAGCAATACAAAACCCATACCCCGGAACAAACCGGATATTGCAGGGGTCCATGCCCTGGCCGCTCAATATATGGGACAGAGATTGATTTATCTTGAAGCCGGAAGCGGGGCGGTCAGCTCTGTTCCGGCAGAAATTATCTCCGCCGTAAGATCCCAGGTGGATGTGCCGCTTATCGTCGGGGGAGGTATACGAACCGAACAGGACGTACAGCAAAAGCTGAGTGCCGGCGCCGATATCATCGTAACGGGAACAATCCTTACACAGGATACAGGGGCAGCACGCCTTGCACGTCTTGCACAGGCAGTTAAGAATTACTGATACCGTTCTCACTCAGCAGATTCTGTGATTCTTCTTCAAGGCTGCGTCCCGCCGCGGAAACTTCTTCTGCCCTGGCGGTTATCTTTTCTGTAAATGCCATGGTTTGTGCCATCATATCTGCAGAGGCAAGTATATCCCTGCGCAGATTTTCAAAGAGGTCGCTCAGGGCCGTATTCTGAGGTTCGATTTTTTCGGCATGATGCCGTGATTTTGCTGCCAGACGTCCCACCTCTCCTGCAACAGTGGCAAATCCCCGTCCGTATTCCCCCGCACGGGCCGATTCTATTGAGGCATTAAGGGAAAGCATTTTTGTCTGAAAGGCGATATCCTTTACGGATGTTACAATGGTTTTGAAATTGGCAATGGTGGTATCAGCGCTGCTCACCTGTTCGGCAATGTTTTCAAGAGTCCTGAGCTGTGTCCGCGCATCCCTGAGAAGATTATTCATTTCCCCGGAGATTTCCTGATTATGGGCTTCAATTTTTTTTATGTTGGCATACAGACTTTCAGAGACAGCTCTGTTTTTTTCCAGGGTGCGGCTCAGTTCTTCCTGCTGCTGTTTATATGTGTGGGCATCAATTTTGTCTTTTTCCCGTTCCTCAAGAACCTTTTCACGGTACACCACACAATTTTCCACTTTATTGAGACCGTTATATATTGCCACGGCCATGTCATCGCAGCTGTGATATCCGCAGGCACGGCAATTGAGCAGATCATTTTCTGTTTCTTTTTTTGCCTGGATATGAATTGCCTGCTTTTCCTCTTCTGTGGGATATATCAGAGTGTTTTTTCTCGAAAGATTTTCATAGGTTCGCCTATACAGGCCGTCTTTCCAGTGTTTTTTTATGGCCCGGCGAAGTGTGTGTTTTCCCCAGAAAGGTTTTCCGTATTTTTTCTGCATTTCCTCACGACGACGCGCAACCCGCCCCTCTATCTGATCCAGGGTCAGGTCCGTTGTATCGGTTCCTGTTCCGCCGTTACAGCCCTGCTCACAATTGAGGCAATCAACCACCAGCGGGGCATTGGAGGTTTTAATGTCCTGTGAAAGGGTGGAAAGATAGTCGTATACACTGTACGGACCTTCTATTTTGCGTGTTTTATTTCGAATACCCGGTACATCCCGTTCAGCTGTTTCCATAAGGCCGCCGGGAGTGGAAAAAAGAACCGCCCGTTCCGCTGCTGTGCTGTCAAATTCAACGGCAGAGTAGGCAGAAAGGGACGTATGGGTATCTTTGAAATACTTTTGCAGGGATGTAAATGTTACATTATAATCACCCAGTGCGGTTTCTTCAAACTCCCTTTTTTTTGCAATACAGGGACTGATAACGGCGATGCGGGCGTTTTTATATTCCGGATAATATTCCCTGATCATGGCCATGGTATGTAGCATTGGGCTGTGCGCGGGAGCAAGATGGGGAAGAAGGTCGGGCTGATATATCTGAATATATGAAACCAGGGCCGGACAGGGCTGAGCAATGACAGTTGCGGGAGCATTCCTTTTGATATGCTGTACATAGGAATGTACCGTAAGCTCGGCACCGAAACTGACATCAAAAACGGCGGAAACGCCGGCGTTTTTCAGCCATCCGTTGAGGTTTTTGTAGGTGTCCGGAAAATGGGCAGCCACCGCAGGGGCAACCACGGCAACCATGTGTTTTTTTTGGGACAAATCCTTTAAAAACATGTCTAAATCATCGATATATTTCCGGGCATCATGGGTGCAGGCCGTAATGCACTGACCGCAGCCGATGCACAAATCGTGGTTCAGCTCCACGGTTTCCCCGCTTCCGTCATTGCAGTATTTTACCGGACAGGCGCTGATGCAGGTGTGGCAATTGGTACATTTTGTTTCATCAACGGCTATTACGGGAGCAAGGGACATGGCTCATCCTTTCTGCTGCAGCTATTATAGATAAGAGTTTGAGTCGCGCTGAGGGGAGTGATTACATTTCCTCCTGGCGCATACGTTCCGTGGTAATAACGTTATAGATAAGATCCATATTCATAGTCAGTCCTGATTGAGAGTAATCTTCATCTCCTGTTTCAAAGAAGGTCTGTTCCAAAAATCCGATATTAAAATTGGTTTCCAACCGACCTTCGTTAAATGAGCCGCGAAACCCCGTGGCAATATTTCTGGTTTTTACGTCGCGATTGTAATCTTCCCAGGGGGCGTAAAGATAGGCCTGGCTTCCGATTTCAGCAGGGAACATATACTCAGAGTAATCCGATGCGTACCAGGATCGGGACACGCCGTTTTCACGCTGAAGTAGAAAGGAGAAATCCAGAAAAAACTCCGTCTCCGTGGATTGTGCATTGGGCATATTATGGAGCCCCCAGGAAAACCCTGTATTGAAGCGGTGGTATCCGGAGTTATCGTGAAGCTCGTCGGATCGATCTTCGAGAGTGCCGCCAACAATATCCATATTCATGCTGGAGAACGTGTATTCCGTAAAAATGTCAAAGGTTTCTGAAAAGAGAAAGGAAAAGCCACCCCCGGCAGAAAATGACGTGGTTCGCCAGCCGGTTCCGTCGATCTCTCCGCGATAGGAAAAGGGATGATTATCCGATCCGGGGCGCATCCGTCGTTTGTAGTTGTGGGTAATGCCAAGCTCAAGGCCGGGATTGAACTGGTGATTATCCCCTGCGTTAATTCCCCAGATACTTTTTGCGTGGGAGTAAATGGAATCGGTTACAATGGCATCAGCCCCGTCATCATAATGTTGCGTGCGCAGGCGAAGATCCGGATTGCTGTGGTCATCCGTGGAATATACGTAGTTTTTTCGTGAATAGGTAAAGCCCAGGCTTCCTTCATACTCACTGTACGGATCTTTGATTTCAAGGGTGGTTGATGCGCGGGGCAGTTCTATTTCAAAGAATCGGTCACTGAGATCATTCTCGTGTTCCAAAGAATCAAAGACCGCGGAAATACCGCCGGCAAAGCTTAGGATAGCTGCATCATGAATGACCGATCCCATAATAACTTCCAGATTGTCAAGGGAACGGTAGAGCCGGCTGTTTTCGGTGTCGTTTTCTTCAATTTTTGCCGCCGCCCCGTCAAAATCAAAACCGAAGCGAAAGGATTCGTCTTTCATTTGATTAATCCAGTAAAATCCAAAATCGTGCTTTATAGTGGAAAGTGTTCTGTTCAGTTGTTTTTCTGCAGGAGTCATGCCGTAATAGAAGGAAACAAAATGGCGGGAGGGCATCCCCAGGGTAATAGTGGGCATAAGAACGGAGTTGCTGGTTATATCAAGGGTGTCCGAAAGGGAAATGTTCCGCCAGTTGAGGGTGGTGGAAATTGGTTTTGTTTTTGTGTCAAGAAGCCCTGTGACAAGACCGAAATGATCGTAGGTGTTGTAGTTCTGTCTGTCCGTGAAGGTTCGGTCGTACAGAGCATTGCTTCGGTTTTTTACATGAGCCTCTCTTCCCTTGGGAAGAAACTCCTTTGCACACACAGGGAGCGCTAAAAAAAACATACTGCTGAGAAGTACACCGGTGAGTTTCATTTGTATCCTGACCTTTTTTAAAAATTTATCTGCAACAAATATACTATTGAAGGTGCTGAGACCGTTAAAAATTTATTCAAGCTCCTCTTTGAGCGCCTGGTAGTACGAATCTGCAACACGGGTGACCTTCATGGTGCGGCTGTTTACTGCGACAAGACGGATTTCAGCTGTGCAGCAGAGTGTTCCTTCCTGATTATGGATGGTGTTTTCAAAGATGGTACGGTAGGTTGTGAGTTCCGTCAGTTTGGTTTTGACTTCCAGGAGGTCATCATAGCGGGCGGGAAAACGGAATCTGATCCGTGCCTCAGTAACGGCAAATACAATGCCCCTGGAATGATACTCCTGAAGATGTATTCCCCGCTCCCGAAGATATTCCGTTCGTGCCCGTTCCATATAATTGAGATAATTGGAGTGATATACCACTCCGCCGCAGTCCGTATCTTCATAATAAACCCGGATTTTCATATTATTTCCTTTCCTTCATTTTTCGCCAGAGCGTTGAGCGGGATACATGGAGTTTTTTTGCCGTTTCCGAATAGTTGTTGTTACACTGAGTGAGTGCAAATTCTATATATTTGTGTTCCAGTTCTTCAAGGGGGAGGATGTGCGGCCCGGTTTCAAAGATGGGCTTGGGCATCTGTTCCCCGGTGGTATGTGTCTGCTTTTGGGGAGTATCGGTGCTGCGCTGAATTTCATCGGTAAAATCCGAGGTGTTCCCGGTATGAGGAGCGACGTAAGGAAGGAGGCCACTGGTGCTGTGCATATCGATATACCGTCCCTGCTTTTCCAGAAGATACAGGGGGAGATCCTGTTCGGTGATGATTGAGGTTTCCGACATAATGGTGGCATGTTCAATAATATTTTCAAGCTCCCGGATATTGCCGGGATAATCATGCTCCTTCAGAATTATTTCTGCATTTTTGGAAAAACCGCGGATAAATTTATGACTTTTTTTTCCGGCGGTTATTACAAAGGTTCTGATAAGATTTGGCAGTGTATCCTTTCGTTCCCGCAGGGGAGGAATATGGATGGGGAATACATGGAGGCGGTAAAACAGATCCTCACGAAAGGTGTTTTCTGCAACCATCTTACGCAGATCTCTGTTTGAGGCGGAGATAATTCTCAGATTTGCCCGTATTTCCGTATTCGCCCCCACGGGCTTAAATGTTTTCTCTTGAAGAAAGCGCAGAAGCTTTACCTGGTTTGAAAGGGAAAGCTCACCCACTTCGTCCAAAAACAGGGTGCCGCCTTCGGCTTCCTTTACCAGCCCAGGTCGGTCTTTATCCGCCCCCGTAAAGGATCCTTTTTTGTGACCAAAGAGCTCGCTTTCAAAGAGATTATCCGGAATGGCGCCGCAGTTTACGGGAACAAATTCACCCAGCTGCCGGGAGCGGTTATGAAGTATCTTGGCAATAAATTCCTTTCCTGTGCCGTTTTCTCCCGTTAAGAGAACTGTTGCCGATGAGGGGGCAACCTTTGTAACAAGGCGAATGACCCGCTCCATCCTTGGGCTGTCTCCGATAAGATCGTAGAGAAGCTGATGTTCGTCTTCCAGGGTTTTTGAATATTCCCGCCGTGCTTCATTCAGATGCTGAAGAGCCTGTTCAATTGTTTTTGATGAGACAGGAAGAATCAGATAAAAAAGAGCCCCCGACTGAATTGCCCGGGTGGCTTGGGTAATATGCGCAATATCGGTGAGGATGATAATGTTGACGTGGGGAAATTTAGTGTGAATATAATGAACGTAATCGATCTCCTGAATATCCAGTGCTTCAATATCAATAATCAGATGCCTGCATTCGGAGCGGGATTCCAGATGTGCCAAGGCGTTTTCAATGGTGTCTGTACGCTCAAGAAGAGTGTCAACGGAATTTTCCCGTAATAAATTATCATAGAGGTGTAGGTTTTTTGTTGCGATAAGAAGTCTCAGCATATGGTATTTTATCCTTACTTGTTACGATAACCTATAAAATATAACAGGGTATGACATGAATTCAAAAAGTCTGAGTATTGTTATTGCAGCGGTGGTTGTGTTTTTTATTATCACTCATATATCGATTTCCTATGCGCCCCTTATGCACCGTCCGAAAATGCTTGTGAATGAGCATTTTGATATGGACTTTACTGCTTCTTCAGCGCGGGTAACCCTGGGGGGAGATGTTGTGTACGACAGTATTTTCCTGCAGGATACGGCACAAAACACTGTTTTTGTGGAGTCCCTGCATATTAAGAGTTCTCTTCCGCAGCTGTTTCTCCTTGACCGAACCCTCAGCAGGGCAGATGATGTAACGGATTTTGAAGGTGTTCTTAAAAGACTTAGTTCACTGCGAATGAGTGGGATACGGGGAGAAATGCCCGCTTTTGGGGAGGCAGTCTTCAGTGACGGCACCCTTGTTTTCTCACGAAAAGACGAGGATATACGCGGGGAGCTTACCATGGGGGCCGTCTCTTCCTCAGGGTATACAATTGACAGTCTTTCGGGGAATATATCAGGATCTCTTTCAGATGTTGAAATACAGGATATGCAGATTTTTGCCTATGGTTCCGGACTTGATGTCACCGGGGGATTTTCCTTGGAAAAGGGCACCTTCTGGGGGCGGATTGCGGCGGATAAAATGGATGTTTCAACCGTGTTTCCCGGCGAGGAGATTCAGGGCAGGCTGTCTTTTTCCTTTGAGCTTGATACCATGGATACACGGATTGCGGCAAATCCGTATCGATATACCGGTTTTGGAGAATTCGCCATGGTTGATTTTGAAGAGCAGGATCATCCCTTTTTTACCCGGGCACGCAGGGAAATGCAGCGCCTTGGGATTGAAAAACTTGCGTTTCAGACTGTATCCGGAGATGTGGCTTTGCGAAACGGCGGTGTTGTCAGTGAGAAGATTTACTGCGATGCAAAGTATGTTACCCTCCTTCTGAGAGGGAGGTATCAGCCTCTGAGTGAATATTTTAATTATGCCATAGAGGGATTTATGGAGAAAGAATTTGAAGAAAATGTTCGTCCGGTTATATGGGAGGCGCTACTGGATGATGCGGAAGGGGATAAAAAGTTTTACGGTGAAATTCGCGGAGATTTTGATTCCTATACCGTTTCAATTGATATGGAAATAATAAAAAGAGGAGTGAGAAGCTTTTTTCGTAACATGTTTAATTAGCTCTTTACTATATTGTCTATAGTGGTATATTGAATAGTGTTTTATAATATACTGAACATAAATGTATCGTTATCTCTAAGAAAAGGAGTAATTCCATGGACTCAAAAAAAGTATTGAACAAAGTGAAAACAAGCCTGAGTACAGGTGTATCTGTGTCGAAGAAAGCCCTGGATCATTATTCCCGTCTTGGTCGCCTTAAAGTGGAGCGTCATCAATTGGAAAAAAAGATCGACGCTGCCTGGCGTGATATGGGTCAGCGGGTTTATACCATGAAGAAAGACGGCCTGGACAGCAAGATTGCAGCTGATGCTGCTGTTGAGAGCTTTATAAAAGATGTTGATGATACCTATGAAGAGATTGCTGTAACTGACGAGAAAATCGGCCGTCTGAATAAAGATGAGAATGCCGATTCTGAAAGCGCCTCTGAAAAAGAAGAAAAATAGAAGGTCCATGGGTGCGGCGCAAGTCTACCGTTTTATTACGATTAAAATATCTTCAGAATAACAGGAAAAGAAAACGCCGCTTTTTCTTTTCCTGTGTTTTTCTGGCACTTACAGGGTTACTTCTGGTGTTGCGGTATACCCTAATCCCGGCCTTTGAAAAAGAAAAGGAGCTTCTTTCCTTTCGCAATGAGAATATTGAATCGCGCATTGATTCAGTATCTTTGCGACTGGAGGCGATTGATACGATGAAGCAGGCTATATCCTCAGAACTTGCGGAACTTCAGGTGACACCGCAGGATTCTGTATCGGATACGGCAGAAAAGGCGGAGAGAGCAGAACATCCCTTCGACGGGAATTTTATTTTCAATTCGAATTTTCTCAGTCTCTATCTTGACAGTCTTACGCAGGAGTTTCAGTCGGTGGCGCAGGAAATATCTGCGGGCAATGATGTGTTTTCACGATTTCCTGTTGTCTATCCTTTGCCGGACAGTATTGGTATATATAAGATCAAGGATTTTGGTATGCATAAAGGGCCTTTTGAGCATAGGGAGAAAATGCATAATGCTACGGATTATGCCGCCCCCAAGGGGAGTCCGATTATTGCAACGGCGTCGGGGGTTGTAAAGAGTACGGGTTCTGATAATTTTTGGGGGAACTATATCCGTATCCGTCATCAGCAGGCAGTGGAAACATTCTATGCTCACTTGGATGAAGTTTTTGTCAGTTCCGGCAGCAGCGTAAAAAAACGTGAAGTAATCGGTACGGTGGGTGAGTCGGGATATTCTGTCGGCCCTCATGTGCATTATGAACTTCGTATTAATGGCGAAGCAGTGGATCCTGAACGGTATATGGTATATGGAAATTAAAGAAAAAGTGTTTTTTATTCTGCTGATCTCTGCAGCCGCCCTGTTTCCCCAGGACGAAATCCGTGCAGCAGAACTTGATCATTCCGACAGTTTTATTGCGGGGATTATCATGTTGCATGAATGTGAGCGTTTCCTTACGGATGCGCAGAAGCGATTTTTTCTCCACAGTCTTTTGGATATATCGCAATTGGATATGGATGAAGCCCTGCATATCCTTGAATCCTACAGAAATGATCCGCGGGGCTGGAAAAATAAACTGGATCACATCCTTGAAGAAATAGAGGAGACCTGAATTATGTACCTGACTGCTGCTGTCCTGTTTTGTCTGTTTTTTCTGCTTTTTCTCCATGCCTATGTGTTCTTTCCTTTTATTATGCGTATTTCTGCAGGAAGAATGGGGGATGATATTGCCAGGGATACTGACTATATTCCGCAGGTAACCCTTTTTATCCCGGCATACAATGAAGAGCGCGTAATAGCCCAAAAGCTTGATAATACACTGGAACTTGACTACCCGAAGGACAAATTGGAGGTCCTTGTCTGTTCTGACAAAAGTGACGACAGGACCAATGATATTGCCGCTGAATACGCAGATACCCATCCCCATATACACCTTATCGCCTATGAGGAGCGTAGCGGAAAAACCGGGATGATCAATAAGGCTGTCCCTATGGCGCAGGGGGAGATAATTGTATTGTCCGATGCAAATACCATGTATGCCGCTGATGCAGTGAGGACCATTGTATCCGCCTTTGCATCTTCTGATATCGGAGCCGTACTCGGATATCTGAGGCTGTATGTGCAGCCCGGTGTAACCGGATTGGATAAGGAGGTGGATTACCGTGATTTTGAAGCGGCACTCAAAAAAGCAGAGGGTATGTACGGTTGTGCCATGGGGGCATTCGGCGGGTTTTATGCTATCCGGAAAAAATATTTTACCCCCCTCCCGGCAAATGCCTATTCAAACGATGATTTTCTTATTCCCCTGCGTATGATTCAGCAGGGTCTGCGGGTGGTTTTTGACCCCTCAGCCCGGGCACAGGAGGAAACAGGGGATGCTCTTGCGGAAGAATTTCGCCGGCGTATTCGTATCGGAGCGGGGAATTTTCAATCCTTTTCCCTCCTGCCGGGAATGCTGAATCCCCTTCATCTCCGCCGGTTCTTTTTCTATGTTTCGCACAAGGTTCTGCGCTGGTTTTCACCCTTTCTTCTCCTTGGTATGCTGTGTACAAATGCCTTATTATACGATGTTTTTCCCTTTTCAGCTATTCTGTATGGACAATTGCTCTTTTATCTTTTCGGCGGAATAGGATTTGTTGCGGATCGTATGGGAAAATCATTGCCCCTAATCTCTGCGGTATATCATTTTATATCTATGAATTACGCTGTGTTTCTCGGTTTTTTCAGATTCCTTCGTGGAATTAAAAGCGCCGTATGGACCAGCACGGAAAGGCAGGATACATGAGAGTAGCGGTGATTACTGAGGAAGACCTGTTTTATGTACGTGAGTTTTTTGTTGAGTTCTTTCGGCTTCATAATCCTTCGGACTATGATATCCGCGGCATAACAATTCTGCCGGCGTTTAATAAAAAATCAACTCTGGAGCTTGCCCGTCAGATGTATGGTTTTTACGGACCGGTGAATTTCCTGCGCATGGGATCATGGTATGCCTGGAGAAAAATCAGTGGAAAAACGATTCGTTCCCTGTCAGAAAAATACACTGTTCCCGTCGTTGATACAGAAGATGTTAACAGCTCAAAGTACCTTTCATGGTTGAGGAAAGAAAACGTTGATGTGGTGGTTTCCGTTGCGGCACCGGTGATTTTCAGGTCTGCCCTGCTGAATACACCCCCAAAGGGATGTATAAATTCTCACTCTGCGCTTCTGCCGGAGAATCGTGGTATGATGCCGGTATTCTGGGCATTGTACAAAAATTCACCTGAGCTCGGGGTAACAATCCATACCATGGACGAAGAGCTGGATCGGGGGAGAATCCTGCTTCAGGAAAAAGTCCCGGTCTCCCGTGAGTCACTTCATGAAATGATAATGAAAACAAAGCGTATCAGTGCCCGTCTTATGGATCAGGTCCTGAAACGAATGGCCCGGGAGGATTTGCGCGGAGAGCTCATTGCAGAGGGAGGAAGCTATCAGAGTTTTCCAACACCGCACCAGGTTCGTGAATTTAAAAAATCCGGAAAGAGGCTTATCTGATGTCCGTGGTGCATGCGCTTTCCATAGATCTTGAAGATTGGTTTATGGTGCAGAATTTTGCCCATCGTTATTCCCACCGGGATTGGGAACACCTTGAATTGCGCGTGGAAGAAAATACCGCCCGCATACTGACCCTCTTTGACGAGTATAATGTAAAGGCCACCTTTTTTGTTCTCGGATGGCTGGCAGAACGCGTCCCTTCCATTATTGCCGAAATAGAGCATCGCGGTCATGAGATAGCCTCTCACGGCTATGGGCATGGGTTGGTGAAGCACATGGGAGAGGAAGCCTTTAAAAATGATCTGGGGCGCTCCCTTTCAATCCTTAACAAATATGCCAAAACTCCGGTTATCGGCTTTCGTGCCCCCTCCTTTTCCATAGATCCTTCCAAAGACTGGATTTTTGACACCCTTATAACTGCGGGAATTACCTACGATTCCTCCCTTTTTCCGGTTCCCTTTCACCCCGATTACGCAAACAGCGGAATCCCTTTGGAACCCTATGAAATACGGGATGGTCTTATGGAATTTCCCCTGACATGTATTCCCGTTAAGGGGGTGAATATTCCCTGTGCGGGAGGTGGATATTTCCGAATATTTCCCTATGAATGGTTTCGGTATGGATTTAAATACTGCAATGCCCGTAATCGTCCGGCAGTATTTTATCTCCATCCCTGGGAAATTGATCCTCATCAGCCGCGGGTGGATTCTATTCCCCTGCTGAAGCGTTTCCGGCATTATGTTAATCTGAATAAAACCCACGAACGCCTCCGCAAATTATTAATAGATTTCCCCTTTAACACCCTGAGAAAAGTATTGGAGTTATAAGTATGAAGTACAGAAATATTGGCACAACGGATATCAGCATTTCAGAAATCGGTCTTGGCTGCTGGGCTCTCGGCGGTCCCAACTGGGACAATGGGCATCCCAACGGCTGGTCCCCGGTGGATGAAGCCCAGGTTCGTGAGGCTGTGGATTATGCCCTGGACCAGGGAGTAACTCACTTTGACAATGCCGATGTATACGGAGACGGAAAGGCTGAACGGGTTCTTGCACGCTGTCTGGGGAAAAGAAATTCAGAGGTGGTTATTTCAAGCAAGGTCGGGTGGTTTCAGGGTACGGGGGCCCACGCCTATACCCCTCTGAATATTCGGCATCAATGCGAGCAGTCCCTGCAGAATCTTCAGCGTGATTATATCGATATTTATTATTTTCATCACGGTGATTTTGGTGAATGCGATGAATACCTTGATGATGCGGTGGCCCAGATGTACCGATTGAAGGAAGAAGGCAAGATCCGGGCAATCGGGCAATCGGCCTATTCCCAAAAGGATTTTAAACGCCTTGTTCCCGTGGTGCGTCCCGATGTATGTCAGAGCTGGGCCCACATGATGGATTATCATTTTATCAAGAAGAACAGTGATCTTATGCAGCTGTGCGAGGAATATGATGCATCTTTTATCGGCTTTTCCCCCCTTAATCAGGGCCTGCTTCTTGATAAATATTCTCCTGAAAATCCGCCGGTCTTCGGGGAAGGGGATCATCGCCGCGGAGAGGATAAGTTTAAACGGGAGTCTCTGGTGAAGGTATCACGGGCTTTGGAAAAAATTAAAGAGCGCTTCGGCAGTGCGCCTAAGGATTTGAGCCGTACGGCTCTTCAGTTTGTGCTGTACCATGAGCATGTGGCCGGTGTGATACCGGGATTTCGCAATAAAAAACAGGTGCAGCAGAATTTATACTATGCAGACAGCCCCCTGACAAAAGAGGATGTTTCTGCAATTTACAAAATATTTCAGCAGTGAAAGGTAAATAACTTAATGGAATACAGAGGCTTACAGCTTGACAGGTTTCAGGAAGAAGCAATTCAGGCAATAGAGGATAATACCTCCGTTTTGGTTTCGGCTCCCACGGGATGCGGAAAAACCATAGTGGCGGAATATGCCGTTGAAAAAGTGATCGAAGAAGGAGGACGTGTTATATACACGGCTCCCATCAAAGCATTGTCCAATCAGAAATACCGGGATTTCAAGCTTCGTTTTGGCGATGATGCCGTGGGAATTCATACGGGGGATCTTTCAATTAATCCCGGAGGTCAGATTCTTGTGATGACCACGGAAATTTTTCGAAATATGATCCTTGAGGAATCTCAGCGCCTGGAAAATGTGCGCTATACGATTTTTGACGAAGTACATTTTATTGATGACCCTGATCGTGGGACAGTGTGGGAGGAGTCGATTATTCTTGCTCCCCGCCATATTCGATTCGTCTGTCTTTCCGCCACGGTGCCCAATATCGATCGTCTTGCGGAATGGATGCAGGAAGTGCGGGAACAGAAAATAGCGGTAGTGCTGGAAACCGAGCGGCCGGTACCGTTGAAAATGCATCTTTTCAGTGCAAAATACGGTCCCGTATCTTTTGATCTGCTTAAAGAAAAGTATGTCAAAAATCCCCGGAAGCGAAAAAGTTTCCGCTTTCGCAAACCTTCTCCCAAGCGTCTTATAAAAAATATTGTCCGCAAGGACCGGGACCCCATTCTGTATTTTGTGTTCAACCGTAAAGGGTGCGAGGAAAATGCCCGCCGTATGTCCTCGGGATTAACCCTGCTGAGAGAACAGGAGCAGGTAGATCTGGACAGGATGGTGGACACCCTTATCCACATGTATCAGATTGAGGATTATAAACGCCTTGACAGCATGGAGCGTTTATGGCGAAAGGGTATCGCCTATCACCATGCGGGTATATTGCCTGCAGCCAAGGAGATCGTGGAACGGCTCTTTGCCACGGGGCTGATAAAACTCCTTTTTTGTACGGAAACATTTGCTCTCGGGGTAAATATGCCGGCACGGACAGTGGTGTTTGATGAGGTGGAGAAGTTTAACGGAGTGGAGTTTCAGTATCTGACAAACCGTGCCTTTCAGCAGATGGCGGGACGGGCGGGAAGACGCGGCCTTGATGATATGGGGCATGTCTACTGCCATATTATTCCCGAAACCGTGTCTGAAAAGGAAATTCAACGGATTTTCTACCGTGAGAGTGAGCCCGTGGAAAGTCGCTTTTTTGCTTCCTATTCCACTATTCTGAGTTTATACAGTCGTTTTGGTGAAGAATCCTTTACCCTGTTTCGCAAAAGTCTTCGTAATTTTACCAAGGGGACCTTTCGTCTTTCCGACTCCTATAAAAAGGAAGAGGATCAGATACGGCGACGGGTTCGGTTTCTCCAGAAAAACGGCTTTCTTGACGGTCAGAATCTTACTCCAAAGGGGAGACTTGCATCCCTGGTGAACGGATATGAAATACAGGCCGCGGAACTCTATTACCGTCGGATTCTGGACAGCCTTACCCCTCAGGAGATCTGCGTTGTTCTCGGCGCCCTGGTAACGGAAAGCCGAAAAAAGGATGGACCGCTTACGGATTTTGATATTAAAACCGACGGTGGAAAAATACTGAAGAAACTGCGAATGAAGGAAATTAAGGAAGGGATTGCCGATCCCATTCCGGAGCTGGATTATGCCCTTGCTATGCCCATTCTTTCCTGGGTCAATGGTGGAAGTCTGGGTGATCTTCTCGCCTACGGTATGCCCGAGGGCGATCTTATTCGTGTTCTGCGAATGATTGTTCAGCTGATTCGTGCCATCAAGGTTAATATTGACGATCCCGTCACCATTGAAAAACTGGACGAATGCCGCCAGCTGGTCAACCGCGGTGTGGTTGATGCAGAGGCGGAACTGAAAGTGGAAAGTACTCCCATTGATATGGAATAACAGAGGAGGAGCTTATGGCTCAGGAAATTCAGATTGAAAAGAATGTGTCCCGTGAAAAGCTGGAGGAATCAGGTGTCTTTTCGTGGCCCCTGTGGGAAAAGGAGGTGTCCTGTTTTCCCTGGCATTACGATGAGACGGAGACCTGCTATATTCTTGAAGGTGAGGTACAGGTGACCTCTGACAGGGGGACGGTTCATACTATTGGCGCCGGTGATATGGTGGTTTTCCCCAAGGGGCTGGGCTGTACCTGGGATATAAAAAAGGATCTGCGCAAGCACTATCGCTTTGGATAGACCCGGTTATTCCACCCGTTCAAAATATTCCCGGGCTGACTGCAGATATTTTTCATTTCCCGGGGCCACAATATGGCGTCGGGCAAAGAACCTGCCGCCGCTGTGGGCATCTCCCATATATATCACAGTATCACGCGTGGCTCGTCTTGCTCTGCGGCCCACCTGGTGTGCCCATTGCAGGGCATGGGCATTGGCTCTGCTGAGAGCATCCTTTACCTCATCAGTGCCCAGGCGGTACATATTTGAAACAGCCCAGGTAAAGTGCCATTGATCAAAGCCCGTGACAATATTGTCCTTATACTCAAAATATAATTCCGCTATCTTTTCCGCTTCGTGCCGGTTCAGTTCCTGGTCTTTAATTACCCAGAATACGAGACTGTTGCTTCTTGAGCTGTCCTGCATTTTGTGTTCTGCAATTGTGAGTGTTTCCATAATATCAATGCCGTCAACCCGTGCTTCCGCGCGGTTGTGGGTCATATATCTCATACATGATGTTAAAATCAGGAATATTGATACAAACCAAATTCTCATACCACCTCCGCGGGACTATTCTGTAATATAGATTTCGTGGATATTGTGAAGAAGACTTTCCCCGCGGGCCAGATGAGGAGTAATATGGATATTGCCGAAACGGTTCTGGATTCCCAGAATTACTTCCATCACCGGCAGGTAGACACTGAGAGCTTTGTCCTGCTCAATATACTGCCATTCATCATATAAATCCTTTCGTGCCCCCTCATCCATTTCAAGGGCGCCCTGTTCAAATATTTCGATGATTCGTTTTTCAAAAGGACGGTATGATTTGGGAATGGTATCGCCCTCCTCATCCAGCCGAAGGGGGTTGATAATATATCGTCTGCTGTTTGCAAGATAGCTGCTTCGTCCAAAATGAGGATCTTCAGTTACGCTGAGGGAATAGCATACGGCATCCCAGTTATAGGTTTGTTCCGTTTTTTCAATAAGGCTGTTGAATTCGGTCAGGTCCATGTCCATTTCAATGCCCCGTTCTTTCATATCCTTGCGTATGATGCCGGCAATATTTTCAATAAGCTCCACGCCCGCAGTGGCAGAAAAGGTAAAGGAGAAGTCTTCTCCCCGACTGTCCTGAAGGCGTCCGTCACCGTTTTTATCCTCCAGGCCTGCTTCACGAAACAGGGAGTCTGCCTTTTCCGGATCGTATTCATAGAGAGGGGCCTGGGGATTATAAAAGCGCGGATGGCGCTTTCCAATGACTCCCATGGGTTTTTGAGCAAGGCCATTATAGACAATGTCTATCATGTCCTGATAATTTATTGAATAAGCCACGGCTCTGCGGAAATCCGCATTACGAAATATATCCTGTTTATGTTTCGGGACAAAATAAGTGCCGTCATCATCTTTTTGATCATTCTGGTTGAATTTCAGGAAGCGGTTATACCATCGGGGGCCAACCCGATACAGGGTGTAATTACTTTCAGCAATTTCCTCACTCAGGACGGGATACTGCTTCCCACTGATTGAAATATGATCAATCTCTCCCCGTTGAAAGCGCATCATCTGCAGGTTTGGTTCTTCAATGATGCGCATGATAATTTCATCTATATAGGGAAGGCGGTCTCCTTCGGCGTTTTTCTGCCAGTAATAGGGATTGCGCTCAAGAATCACGCGCTGTCCCAGATCAACGGATTTGAGAGTGAACGGCCCTGTACCCACAACTCGGGACGGATCGCTTCCGGCTGAGAGGAAACTGCGAAGATTTCCGTCCTGAGCCGGTTCGTCGTAGCGATGGGCGGGGAGTATCGGCGTGCCTGCTATGGTAAGAAAGGGTGCAAATGGTTTGGGCAGGCGAAACTCAACGGTAAAGCTGTCCACGGCACGGACATCTATTTTTTCTCCGTCCACCCGATAGGTTATATTGAGGGGGGAGTTGAGTTCGTCATTATAAATGACATTGTTGAAGGTAAAAGCCACATCGTGGGCAGTCAGCTGCACCGAATCTGAAAAAAAGACATCATCTCGCAAATGAAACGTCCAGACACGTTCATCTTCGGAAACGGTCCATTTTTTTGCCAGGTGCGGTTCCCGTTCCAGGGTAACGGGATTAGTCTTGATCATACCTTCGTAAATATACCCCATAACCTCCATGGAATATCCGGAATTGGTGAGGGCCGGGCAGAAACCATCGGGATTTGCTCCCAGCGCCAGGCGAAGGGTTCCACCATAGGTGCCGATTCCGGGCTCAAAGGACTCTGCACGGGATTGCAGATTCGGTATGTCGGCAATATGTATAGTTCCACCGGAGGATGTTTCTTCCTGTTGTGACGGAGAACATGCGGTGAAAAAGAATGTCAGGACAATTATCAGCAGAGTATATTTCATATGAAACCTCACAGGAGTGTATTTTACCGCTTTGTTACCTTTACTGCAAATTTAAAATAACTAATACACCCCCGGAAATGAATCATTGGGGAAAGAAAAGACAGGAAAAGATGAGTATGACCCGCAGGCACGGCATTAGAATTATTTTTTTGATGAGTATTTTTGCATTCTCCGCCTTTGCGGATATATTCAGTGTCCAGATACTTGATAACAATAAGGTTCTTACGGGGGATCTGAAGACCCATGTTTTTGGATTTGAAAGCAGTGGACATCTAACAAACGGAATGTATATGGGATATACTCCCCGGGATGTGTGGCCTGCCGCAGAAAACAGGCGGGGAGAGTATTATATTACCCAGTCCATGTATACACCCAGTGATGCAAATTCCCACGCAGATACCCTTGTTCCCCATGATCGGCCCTATGCAGGATGGCTCGGAGCAGGGCTGTTTGTTCAGTCCCGCCAGCCCGCCGCGCCGGGGCCGGGGAATTTTTCTCTGTATGGGCAGAATCAGTATATTCTGGAAGTGGGAATCACGGGGAAGGCATCCGGGGCCGAGGCACTGCAGCTGTGGCATCACAGAATCAGAGATCTGTATACTCCCGGAGGGTGGGAATATCAGCTTCAGACAGAACCTGCTTTCAGTGCAGGTTATGGTCAGGTTTTTCGCTTTATTACAACACAAAATCCCCTTTGTAATCTTGAAGTGGCTCCGCGGTATGATGTCTCTGCGGGAACTCTTTTAACGTCCCTTGGAACAGGCATCGGGGTACGCGCGGGCTCCGGTCTGACCGACGATTACGGTATACCTGGCTGGGGACTTAATACCCGGAGCACCCCGGCGTTTAAAAAATATGATAGATTTCATTATGCCCTGTTTTTTCTGTTCCAGCACACCCGTGTCGTACGGAATCTTTTTTTGGACGGCACTCTCTTTTCGCCCGGGCACAGGGTGGAAAAAATCCCCCTGGTTCAGGAACTCATACTTGGATGCAGTATTGGATTTAAAAATATTCGTCTCACCGCAGAGATTTTAAAGCGTGGCGAGGAATTTACAAACCAGTCAGAAGAGAGTGTTTTTGAACGGGTCAGCATCAGTTATATCCGGTGAGGATGAGGCCCTTTGATGTTTAACACTGGATGATGTCCTTTTATTTTACTGTGAAAAAATCTATATTGTAAGGTTTACAATACCCATACCTCTATGGCGATGGAGAGATAATGAACACTGAAAATAAGAGCATTGAGCTTGGACTTGATATCGGTTCCACCACCGTAAAAGGTGTTATTCTGGATTCAGATAACTCACTATTGTGGAAGAAATACCTGCGTCATAAGGGACATCAATATGAGTGTGTGTACGAGCTTCTGGAGTCTGTAAACACTCATTTTCCCGGCGCTGCCATGCGCATCGCCGTTACGGGAAGCGGGGCGCGCAGCATTGCCCCGGCCATTGACGGTGATTTTATTCAGGAAGTAAATGCTGTTACCCTTGCGGTGGAGACCCTCTATCCTGAAACCGGATCTGTAATCGAGCTGGGGGGCCAGGATGCAAAGGTTATAATCTGGCGGGGGGAAGAGAAAAAGTCCACTCTAACCTATATGAACGATAAATGCGCCGGTGGTACGGGATCCACCATGGATAAAATTATAACAAAAATCGGTTTTACTCAGGATGAGGCGGCTGCTCTTCCCGGTCTGGACATTATTCCCCATAAGATCTCCGCTAAATGCGGAGTCTTCGCGGAGACCGATGTAGTGGGGCTGTTAAAGGCCGGCGTGGATAAGGCAGAAATCTTCTATTCGGTGTGCAATGCCATAGTAAACCAGAATCTTGAGGTTTTGGTAAAGGGGAATATTCTGCGTGATAAAGTACTGCTTCTGGGCGGTCCAAATCGCTTCCTGAAGGCCATGCCCCATGCCTGGCGGAGAAATATAGCGGAGGCGTGGAAGATTCAGGGGCATACGTCTGATTTCAATTCCCTGGATGAAGCCGTTGTTGTTCCGGATAATGCGGAATATTTTGCGGCCTTTGGTGCCGTGGTTTTTAATCGGGGCCGCCTGAACAGGAAGAATGAATCACATTTTTCCTTTGAAAAACTGCGTGGATATATTCATACGGCTCAACGCGGCAGTGAGGACAGCATTGACCACGGCCTGGCACGATCACCGGAGGAGCTTGCCGAATTTAAACAAAAATATTCCTTCCAGGGTGTTCAAACGCCGGATTTTTCTCCGGGGGATACAGTACCTGCCTTTATCGGTATTGACGGAGGATCCACGAGCACCAAAGTGGTGCTTCTTGATACGAATGGTACCCCCTTTTATCAGGAATATCACCTGTCTTCCGGCAACCCCATTGACGATGTGGCGGATATTTTTCGCAGAATACAGGTTTGGATTGACAGGGAAGATATCACCCTCTCAATACGCGGTACGGGGGTGACAGGGTATGCGTCAGAAATAATACGGGAAGCTTTTAATATTGATACCCAGGTGGTGGAAACAGTTGCCCATATGAAATCGGCCAACGCAGTTTTCGGAGATGTGGATGTCATCTGTGACGTGGGTGGGCAGGATATTAAAGTGCTCTTTATGAAGCAGGGTCGGGTGGTTGACTTTAAACTGAACACCCAGTGTTCTGCGGGTAATGGATATTTCCTTCAGGGAATGGCGGAACAATTTGATATTCCCGTGGAGGAATATGCCGATTATGCATTTCGCGCCCGGCGTGCACCGGTGTTTAACTACGGCTGTGCTGTTTTTCTTGAACAGGACAGGGTGAATTTTCAGCAGGCGGGATGGACCAAGGAGGAAATGATGGCAGGCCTGGCCCTGGTTCTTCCCCAGAATATCTGGAATCATGTGGTTCAGGAGCCCAATCTGGAAAAATTCGGTAGGCGTTTTGTACTCCAGGGAGGAACCCAGAAAAATCTTGCGGCACTCAAGGCTCAGGTGGATTTTATTAAGGATCATGTGACAGATGCTGTGGTACATGTGCATCCCTATGCGGACATTGGAGGAGCTATCGGTGCCGCTCTGGAGTGTATGGATCACAGAAGGGACAAAAGCAGTTTTATCGGGCTTCGGGATGCACAGAGTATTACCTATACAACAACAAATGATGCCTCAACCGTCTGCCCCCTGTGTGCAAATCGGTGCCGCCGGACATTTATCGATATTTCCGCCGGAAAAAACCGTAACGTGCGTTTTATTTCCGGTAATCTCTGTGAACGCGGGGCAGACCAGGAACGTGGCAATTCATCCTCTCAGGCAGAGGATTCCGACACGGTTGTTAATCTTGTGGATTATGCGGCAAAATCCGTTTTCCGTCCCTATGAGTATGCGCCTTTGCCTGAGAATGGAACACTCATTGACAAAAGGGAGTACTATCCCCATGATGCCCTCCACGATATTTCAGATTCCACCGGTGAATTTCAGGCTTCTTCTTCGGAGGATCGCGCCTATCGCCACAGCCTGACCGTTGCCATTCCCCGTCTGTTGAATATGTATTATTATTCTCCCTTTTTCTCCACCTATCTCAGAGCGCTGGGGGTGAAGAAGGTTATCTACAGCGACTATACATCCAATAAGCTCTGGCAGGAAGGGAATAAATGGGGTGCCATTGACCCCTGTTTCCCCGCCAAGGTTGCTCCGGCACATATTTACAATATCCTGTCAAAAAATGATGCCCATGCGGTGTTTTTTCCCATAATAACTCATCTGGAAACGCCCATGACGGATACGCTGGGAAATACAGCCTGTGCTATACAAATGGGGACTCCCGAGGTTGTGGAGGCAGTTTTTACGCGGGAGAAGGATTTTTTTACGGAGAATAATACGGCATATTGGGATCCGCCGGTAAATATGGACCGTCCCGTTGAAATAGAAGGGGCGCTCTATGAGTATTTCAAAAAACGTCTGCGTATCACCCGCGATGAAAACGCCTGGGCTATACATGAGGCAACAAAAGCGCAGGAGGCGTATCTGGCGGATCTGCATCGCCGCTTTGAAGTATCCATGAATTACCTGATCGACAGCGATAAGATCGGGCTTCTGCTGATTGGTCACCCCTATCACCACGATCCGGGTATTCACCATGATATCCCCCGGGAGCTTCATAAAAAAGGATACCCCGTATTTACCATAGAATCTCTTCCCCAAAGTGAGGAGTTTTTGCGTCCCCTCTTTACGGATCGGAATAATCATTTCTCAATTCGGGATATCTGGCAGAAAAACTTTAACCGTAATACCAATCACAAGGTCTGGGCAGCCATGGTTGCCGCCCGGCACCCAAATCTTGCGGTCATTGATTTAAGCAGCTTTAAATGCGGCCATGATGCGCCCACCTATTCCTATATCGATGAACTTCTGGATGTGGCACAAACTCCTCATTTTACCTTCCATGACATTGATCAAAGCAGTCCCGGTGCGTCCTTTAAGATTCGCATTGAAACCGTGGATTATTTTCTGAAGAAATATGAAGACTGGCTCAAAAAAGAGGTTTCCCGCAGATGAGTATAAAAGAACCGAAAATTGTTATGGAAAAACAGTGGGAAGGAGTGGAAAATCCCCTGTGGCATAAAAAAGACAAGGACAAAGTTACCGTTCTCTTTACCATGGTTGAACGGAGGAAGTCATTTTTTCTGCGGGCCTATTTTGAACGCATGGGCTATCGCTACCGGGATATGGGTGATCATGTTCCGCAGGATCTCTATCTGGGTAGAAAATGGGGGACCCGTATGCAGTGCAACCCCCTGTACTTTACTTCCGGAGCAATTATACGATCACTCCTGAAGATACAGGAGGAGACCGGACTTTCAAAGGAAGAGATTGTTGAAAAATATGTGTTTCTGTGCGGCGGTGGGCAGTGTGGTCCCTGTCGGTATGGAATGTACCCCAAGGAGTATCTTAAGGCTGTAAATGCTGCGGGTTTCAAGGGGTTTCGCCTTCTTATATTTAATTCTGATATTATTCAGGATCCTCCTGTACCCAAAGAATCAGCCTTTCCCTTTGATGTGAATTTTAAGGTTAATTTTGTAATGTCCTTTATACTTGCCGATATGCTCCATATTGCCGAGTGCGCTCTGCGGCCCTATGCTGAGGATAAGGAAGAGGCCCTGAAGGTTATATCCCGATGCGAGGAGATTCTTTTGGAGGCCTATAAGAAGAAGCTCTGGTTTCTTACCCTTCCCTTTGCCCTGCGCAAAACGGGCAAAATGCTTGGGGCCGTTTCCAAAAAAGACATTTCCCTTCCTCTGATATTTATAACGGGGGAAATATTTGCAAATATGGCCCATAATGAAGGGAATTATAATCTGCGCCGGTTTATTATGGATGAAAAGGCCGAAGTGCTTCCAGCAAT